>DAOG01000031.1 GCA_002501765.1 Methanosaeta sp. UBA204 | reverse complement strand
TTGAGTCACATAATCGACCTATTTTTCACACGATTTATGCGTCATAGAAATGACGCCCACTCTGAAAAGGAGCATACATCGCCCCCTTCGATCAATCAAACCTCGCTAGATTTGCTACCCCAAGCCCCCAGCACGCCACGGTTTTCGTCTTAACCGATCACCAATGTATGGCTTTCGACCTTACGCTTTCTCCCCCGCCTTTCTCTCTTTCATTGCTTCCACAAAAGCCAGGAACGGCGGCGACGGCCTCCCCGGCCGCGACCTCATCTCAGGATGGAACTGTGACGAAAAGAAGAACGGATGCGCCGGGATCTCGGCGATCTCCATCCGGTTCTTGTTCCAGCCGGAGAAGATCATCCCCTTCTCCTCGATCATCTTCACATAATCGGGGTTGACCTCGTACCGGTGCCGGTGGCGCTCCACTATGGAGATGGCGCCGTAGATCCGGTGCGCCAGGGACCCCTCCCTCAGCTCGGCGTCGTAGTTGCCCAGACGCATGGTGGCACCCATGTCTACCACCCCCTCCTGCTCGGGGAGGATGGCGATAACCGGATGGGGAAGGTCCCCGAACTCGGTGGAGCCGGCGCCCTCCAGGCCTACCACGTTCCTTGCGAACTCCACCACGGCAAGCTGCATCCCGAAGCAGATCCCCAGGTAGGGCACCCCGTGCTCCCGAGCGTAACGGATGGCCCTCATCTTCCCCTCGGTGCCCCTCTCGCCGAACCCGCCTGGCACCAGGACGCCGTCCACATCACCGAGGATCTTCTCCGGCGCCATTCGTTCAAGCTCCTCGGCGTCGATCCAAGATATCTCCGGCCAGGCACCTGCCTCGATCCCGGCGTGCTTGAGCGCCTCCCTGATGCTCAGGTAGGCGTCCTCCATGGGAGCGGTGCTCTGGGAGGCAGTGGTGTATTTGCCCACGATGGCTATCTTGACCCGGCCCTTGACGGCATCCATCCTGGCCACGAGCTCTTCCCATCGGGTGCTCTCTTCCAAAGGGTAAAGCCGGAGCATCTTCATCAGATAGGTGGGAAGATTCTGCTCCTCCATCATCAGAGGAACCTTGTAGACGTCGTCCACGTCATGACAGCTCACCACCGCCTCCACCGGAACGTCACAAAAATGAGAGATCTTGGACTTCGTCTCGTCGCGAAGCGGCGTGGCGCACCTCACCACCACCACGTCTGGCTGGATGCCGAGAGACCGCATCTCCTTGACGCTGTGCTGGGTGGGCTTCGTCTTCTGCTCCCCGTCGGTGGTCATGGGCGCCAGGGTCACGTGCACGAAGGCGATGTTGCCCATCTCCTCGTTCCTCAGCTGGCGCATGGCCTCCAGGAAGGGCATGCCCTCGATGTCGCCGACGGTACCGCCCACCTCGATCAGGCATATCTCACAGCCGCTGTTCCGGGCCACCGAACGGATGCGCATCTTGATCTCGTCGGTGATGTGGGGTATTATCTGGACCGTCTTGCCCAGGTACTCCCCCCGCCTCTCTTTCTCGATAACCGTCTTGTAGACCTGGCCGGTGGTTATGTTGTGATCCCGGGTCAGCTCCACGTCCAGAAACCTCTCGTAGTTCCCCAGGTCCAGGTCCACCTCACCACCGTCCTTGAGCACGAAGACCTCACCGTGCTGGAAGGGGCTCATCAGCCCGGCATCCACATTTATGTAAGGATCGATCTTGATGGAGGTGACCCTGTAGCCCCTCTTCATCAGCAGACGACCGACGGACGCGGCGGTTATCCCCTTACCCAACCCGCTCATGACGCCGCCTGTAACCACGATGTATCTCACAGGTATCACGCCTCTGACAGGTTAAAAGGCCATAACTGATAAAGTTAATCGGTCGGGGACGGTATCTTTCCCCGAGGCCCCGTCCCGGACGACCATGCAAAAACCCGAAAAAGGACTTAAGGAAGCATCCCAACCACGTTCGGCTCGAAGTAATAGATCTCCCGTAGCTCCTCGTCCGTCATATTGGGGAATACCTCAAACTCTCCCTCTACAATCGCCCTTTCTTTCTCCTTGACCCTGTCTCTCACATCATCAGGAACAATATCGCCGAAAGGTGCGAGCTCTACACCATCCTCGGCCAGCCCGTACCACCAATCCTGATTTGGACGTTCATCCCAGGTACCGCTACGTACCGCCACCACAATATCGGTCATGACGGGCGCCCAGTTCCAGATACTACCTGTCAGGAACACATCCGGGGCAAAGGTCCTCATATCCGAGCCGAAGCTTATGTAGTAGACTCCCCTCTCTTCCGCCGCCGTTGCAGGGCCGTAAGAGTCAGAATGATGGGTGACGACGTCGCATCCCTCATCGATGAGGGATAACGTCACTTCCTTCTCCTTCGATACGTTGTACCATTCGTCTATCCACTCCACGTAGACCTCGGCATCCGGGTTGGTCAGATTAACACCCTTGGCAAAGGCATCGATCCCCCTCACCACCTCGGAGATCGGAAAGGCGGCAGCGTAGCCGATCTTGTCTTTTTTGGTCATAGCACCGGCCACCATCCCTGCCAGGAACCTGGCTTCGTACATCTTCTCAAAATATGTACCGGTGTTGGGGGCCAGCTTCTCCACCCCGGCACCCCACATGAACGTGACATTGGGATACTCTGGTGCAACTTCTCCGATGTACTCCCCAAAGTCGTAACTGTGGCAGAAGATCACCTCGTTTCCGGCCTCGGCATACTCCCTCAATATCTCCAGAGCATCGGGACCGCAGGCGAACTTTCTCTCCGAAAGCTCTATACCGGGCAATTTTTCGGCCATGTTTCTGACGCCCTGGTGACCCTCGTAGGTCCAACCGTAGTCTCCGATGGAGCCGATGTAGAGGACGGCCACCTTCTGATCCTCCACAGCAGATCCCGGGATAGACAAAGTCAGAAGGGCCGCTACCAATAGGACGATCAGGACTATCTTTTCCGACATAACGTTCTTACCCCTGAAATAATAAAATGATAAACAGTCTCGCTGTTATTTAAGAACTCGCTCCGCTACTTAAGGTCGGAATCCCGGATCTCGGGGGGCAGCATGTTGGGTATCCCGTCTTCGATGGGGTAGTACTCGTCGCAGGCCTTACAGTATATCCTGCCGGAAACGATCTCCACGTCATCCTCCTCGAAGACCTCCAGCTCCAGGTCGCCCTTGCAGAGGGGACAGGCCAGTATTTCCATGAGGTCGCGCTTCATGTGTGTCCCTCACGTCACCCAAATATAAAAACCTTCGAGGCCCATCGCTCGCTCCACCCGGACAGGTCCAGGCTCTTGATGATATCCAGCCCGCCCGCCTCTCCGCCGCGGCGATGGCCTTCGGCGCATCCTGGTCGGTGTAGACGTGAGCATGAAAGTCGATGATCACCGGAGCACTTCATACCCCATCTCGACCTAGTGTCGAGTCATGCGTAAAATATCGCATCATGCACTCGTCATTCCCACGAAGGTAGGAATCCAGTTGGACCCTCAATCGAGGCTACTTGTATTTTATATGTTTTGTAAATATATCTGACGCCCCCACTGCCTACTGTTATCGATTGTATCTATAATGTGACATTGTCAAGTTACTCGAATCGGTCTATGAGGCAGTCCTTGCGCGTGTGCTTGAAGAGTGCGGGTGGAACGTCAAGTGCATGTTGCTTT
>DAOG01000099.1 GCA_002501765.1 Methanosaeta sp. UBA204 | reverse complement strand
TTGTTTTTGGGTGGGAAACTTGGGCTAAAAAGCATTTCGGTTGTTAGTGTGGGACCGATGGGATGTACCCAATAGGATACGGGAAAGGCTTCCTCAGATGGGTCGGGATGATCATATCGGGTCTGGTACTGCTCTTGGGCTACATCTGGATCCTGATAGACAAAAAGAATCAGGGATGGCACGATAAGATAGCCGGTACCTACGTGATCAATGAGTAGATCGAAGAGATAAGGATAGGCTCGGTTCCTATCGAGAGCTGATCGTGGCGGTGGCATCCTGAAGATCGTTCTCTTTTCGGGACGCTGCCACCCCTCCGGCGCAGACTCGGACGATGCTAAAGTTCGTCCGACTTGATGAAAGAAATCCGAATCAACAATACTGGTTGATTTAACTACATATAATCTAATCAACTAGATTTAATTTTTGCCCTGTTCTTTTTGATTTTAAGCCTAGATTGAGGTTTAACCACAAGATATATTAGCTTTAACGTCGTATTATGTCTAGTAAGACCCTGTGGAGGTGAATATCCCATGATGGACAAGTTCATATCGGAGCATCTATACAGCAGAGATATAGAAGTCTACTTCGGTGGCAGAGCAAATGAGCGTCTCAGCGGCAAGGTGGTTGGAAGCGCAGACGGCGTCCTGGTCCTGGAGAAGGACGGCAGAAGAGATTACGTGAACCTGGAGAGGGTACTGGCAGCCTGGGAGATATAATCTTCCAACTTTTTTTTGGTTGTTTATTATCGAACGTCGCCCTTGACTCTGATCCGTTTATCTGTCGGCCAGGATTCCGTTTATTCTCCGGAGCCTTTTACCCTCCAGCGCAAGCTCCTGATCACGCCGTGCAGCGTCTGGACCTCTCTGTCGGTTAGCTCGGCCCGTCCCAGGATTCGCTTCACCATAAGCATGGTCTTCTCCAGCTTGTGAGGGTAATACTGGGACTCCACCAGAGCCGACCGGAGGTGATCGATGAACCGGTCCCGATCTTCCCTGGCGGCCAGGGTTATCTTGCCCTCGTCTACATGGCTCAGCTCGTAGAGGATCACCGCCGCGGCATGGGAGATGTTCATTATGGGATAATCCTGGCTGGTGGGAACGGTGACGATCATATCGCAGACCCTCAGCTCCTCCCGGCTCAGACCGTTGTCCTCCCTTCCCAGGAGCAGGGCCACCGTTCCATTTAGTCCCATGAGCTTGGTGGCCAGTTTACTTGGGGATAGTGTGGGAACCCGGAGGTGCTCATCCGTCTTCAGCGCCTTTACCCCGGAGCTGCCCACCACCAGGTTGGCGTCTTTTATGGCCTCCTCCATTTGGTCGAAGATCTCCGCTTCCTCCAGGAGGTCTTTGGCATGAGAGGCCATGGCGCACCCGAAGTCCCCCAAGAGACAAGGGTTTACCATGACCAAGTCCGAAAACCCGAAGTTCTTCATGACCCGGGCGATGGAACCCACGTTCCCCTCGTAGATGGGTTCGACCAGGACCACCTTCAGCCTCATCCCTTGGATACTCCTAGCGGCTGTAGCTGGGCCACCTTGGCGGCTATCCCCAGGTTGTGGACCACGTCCACCACCTCGTTGCTGGGTTTGTAGACCTCGGGTGCTTCTTCGGCCAGCATCTTGGGATGGGTGGACATGACCTTGATTCCCCTCTTTGCAAGAGCGGCTTTCACCTCTGCACCGGTGTAAGTCTTCTTCGCCCTCGTGCGGCTCATTATTCTGCCGGCCCCGTGACATGCGCTCCCGAAGGTCAGGTCCATGGACCCTGCCTGCCCGCAGAGAACATAAGAATAGGTCCCCATGCTCCCGGGGATGAGAACCGGCTGGCCCACATCTCTATAGGCCGCGGGAACTTCTGACCTGCCCGGACCGAAGGCCCTGGTAGCGCCCTTCCGGTGAACGTAGAGCCTCTCTTTCGATCCGTCGAGCTCATGCTCTTCGATCTTGGCTACGTTGTGGGCCACGTCGTAGACCAGGTCCAGGTCCACATCGCCGAAGTACCTGTGAAAGACCTCTCTCGTCCAGTGGGTGATAATCTGCCGGTTGGCCCAGGCATAGTTGGCGGCGGCTGCCATGGCTCCGAAGTAGTTATTCGCCTCCGGGGAGCCCAATGGTGCACAGGCGAGCTGCTTATCGGGAATGTCTATCCCGTACTTGCGAACCGCCTTGTTCAGGGTCAAAAGGTGATCGGTACAGATCTGGTGTCCTGCACCCCTGGATCCGCAGTGGATCATCACCGTAATCTGATCCTCGAAGAGACCGAACTGTTTCGCCAGATCCAAATCGAAGATCTTGTTGACCCTCTGTATCTCAAGAAAGTGGTTCCCGCCCCCCAGGGTCCCCAGCTGGGGCCGCCCCCTCTTCCTGGCCTTCTGACTGACCTGACCCGAGTCGGCACCTTCCATGCTGCCCATCTCCTCGCAGTGCACCAGGTCGGCCTCGACGCCGTAACCAGCCTCTACGGCCCAATCTGCCCCCTGGGTGAAGACCATGTCCAGCTCGTTGTCGGAGATCCGGAGACGTCCGGTGGCTCCCACTCCTGAGGGTATATCGTGAAAGAGGTCCTCAACGAGGTCGGTGATGAGAGGATATACGTCTTCGGTTCGGAGGTCCGTTCTGAGCATCCTGACCCCGCAGTTGATGTCGAACCCCACCCCACCCGGGCTGATCACGCCGCCCTCTTCGCGGAAGGCTGCGACTCCACCTATGGGAAAACCGTAGCCCAGATGCACATCGGGCATGGCCATGGAGTATTTCGCTATCCCCGGGAGGGTGGCCACGTTCGCCACCTGATCTATGGCGCCCTCCTCTACCAGTCCCAGGAGGCCCTCGGAGATGAATATCCTGCCCGGCACCCGCATGCCTTCCTGGTGTCCGATGGGCACCTCGTAGATACATTCGTCAACTTTCTTCAACATGAAGATCACCTACACGTCCAGGACAACTTGAGCGGTTCGGAACTCGTCTCTTTCGATCCGGAACTGGTGAAGGGTAATTGCTTTCACCTCGTTCTCGAAGGCATGTCGGGCGAGGTCTATCTTCTCTCCGTCGATCCGTGCCTTCAGAGACCATCCTCGTATATCCAGAGATGAGAGCTTATTAATAGGTTGCCAGGCCGCGGGAGAGACCTGCCTCTCGAGCTTGCCGGACCGCTTCGCCGTACTCTTGCAGGGTCAGAGGCCTGTCGATCTCTGGACAGCTCCGGGCCCGATAGGCAGGCCTGTACTGGGCCATCACGTTGAGGTAAGTGTTTCTGGATACCTCGTCCGCCAGAAACCTGACCACCCCGGCGGTGCCGGCGATATCGTTGGGAAGCACCAGATGGCGGACCAAAAGACCCCTGACCGCCACACCGCCCTCGACCACCAGGTCTCCTACCTGGCGGTGCATCTCCAGGATCGCCGCTTTCATGTACTTCGTATAATCGGGAGCGTTCGAGTACTTCAGCGCGACCTCGTCCGAGCCGTACTTTGCGTCAGGCATATAGATATCGAATATCCCATCGAGGAGCCGGATCGTTTCCACAGACTCGTACCCTCCGCAGTTGTAGACCAGGGGCACGGCGAGCCCCATCTTCTTCGCCTCCACCAGAGCCTCCAGGATCTGGGGCACGAAATGAGTAGGTGTGACGAAATTTATGTTGTGACAGCCGCCGTCCTGGAGCTGGATCATCATGGTCGCGAGCCTTTCGGCCGAGACCTCTACTCCTTCATCGAGCTGGCTGATCTCGTAGTTCTGGCAGAATATGCAGTGCATGTTGCAGCCGGTCATGAAGATGGTGCCCGATCCGCGGGTGCCCACCAGGGGCGGCTCTTCGCCGAAGTGAGGGGCGTAGCTGGAGACCCTGACCAGACGGCCTCCCCTGCAGTAACCGCGCTCGTCTTCCCGTCGATTTACCCGGCACCGCCGGGGGCAGATCTCGCAGGATTCCAGCCTTTCTATCGCCTCTCGGGCTCGTTCCTGCAGGATCTCCGGGGGCATGAGGTTGTAGCTCGCCAAGAGAACACCTTTTAAAGAGATTGAACGTGACTACACAAGATAACATATCCGATCAGAACTCAGACGAAGATCATGCCGGACCGGAGACTGATCCATTGGTGATTGGTTAAGGATCTTGAGTCACATAATCGACCTATTTTTCACACGATTTATGCGTCATAGAAATGACGCCCACTCTGAAAAGGAGCATACACTGCCCCCTTTGATCAATCAAACTTCGCTAGATTTGCTACCCCAAGCCCTCAGCACACCACGGTTTTCGTCTTAACCGATCACCAATGAAGACTGATCTAACGGTACCGGTGCACAGGACTATGGAGGGGGATAATTGAGAGGTATGAGGTGCTGCTTGCTGGCGCTTACTATACTATCTTTTTCATCAGCTCCTTGTTGATGCAGACCAGGCAGACCGGTATCAGTGAGCTCCGACTTAGCGCATATATCATCTCCTCTTTGATCTCCTCGAACCTGCTCTGAACCAGATTTTTGTGCTTCTTTACCAGCTGCTCAAGATCATCCTCAGCGTCCAGCTCGAAGAAGAACTCCTCTGACATCTCTTTATTCTTGTATGCGGTGGTTATCATGTATCTGCCGATTCTCTTCCCACCTCTCTCATCCTCTCCCAGGAACTCCATCCTGTTCGAGACATGCTCGACATCTTCCAGAGTCTTGATGGTATAGAGGGACATAACGGGATATTATCAAGTGGTGATATATAAATAACTCCGGTCGGATATGGATCGAGTCAGAAAGGGGCAACGGGTGCAAGGTCCATTTCACCCTGCCAACCTGGAGGGCAGGTCTACGGTTTCTTTGTCCCGGGCCTCGCTTATTCCCAGCAAAGCTTTTATCTGACCGCAGGCGATGCTTAACTCTCATGAGATCGAAGCACTTTGTTATGTTGTTCATCGCCGCATCGGTCCTTCTTGCATCGGGATGCGTCTCGGGAGACGATGAAGCCAGCAGCGCCGCGGTGCCCACGGAGAACCTGCCCGAAGGGTTCGAGCTTCTTGGGATCATAAACGAGTCTACGCCGGGCGTGGATATGGAGACCGAGATAGAGGACTTCCAAGGAGAAGAAGATATCGGAGATGTCAAGGCCACCGTGGGGATATACCAGTGGGGCGAGCTGGGAAAGGATTACAATGCAAAAGTAACAATCCTGGAGTGTCAGAGTCCCGAATACGCCCAGGCAGCGTACAACAACTATGTCAACCAGACGAAGTTCCAGAAACCGCCCCACAAGGGCGTGGACAGGTTCAGCACTGCTATCGTCAACGGCCAGGAAGTCACCGAGATCAGAGATCGCGCTCGCGGTGATGAGATCAAGTACATCTATATCTGGACCGACGAGAACCTGGTGGTGCTGGTAGAAGGCAACGATGATCGGGCGGCCAGTTTGGAACTGGCCAGCGCCACGAAGCTGTAGAAGACCATCTTATTTATTGAGACAATATAGTCATACAGTCTCGTAGAACCTGTTTTGATAAAAGAGGTTGGATGTGGACGACTGATGACTCCAGCCGTCTCTACGGTCTGGATGACTGGGGATGTGGTTACTTCTCCATAAACGACGAGGGCAACCTGGAGGTCCACCCCGGAAGGGACCGGAAGCGGAGCGCCGATCTGATAGAGGTTATCGGAGAGGTCGCCCGAAAAAGCGTCCGGTTCCCGGTCCTGTTCCGCTTTCCCCAGATCATCGAGGACAGGCTGACCGGGATCGACCAGGCCTTCCGCTCTTCCATCGAAGAGCTCGGTTACCAGGGCGGATACCGGCTCGTCTTTCCCGTCAAGGTGAACCCCCATAGAGCCGTGATCCGGCAAGCGGTCGAGGGCGGGAAGGTTGGCCTGGAGGTGGGTACCAAGGCCGAGATGCTGGTAGCCCTCTCCATGGACCTGGACCCGGATGCCCTCGTAGTCTGCAACGGTTACAAAGACGACCGGTACCTGAAGCTGGCCATGGTGTCTCGCAGATCTGTGGTGGTGATAGACCTATTTGAGGAGCTCTCCTCTGTTCTGAGATGCTCCGAAGAGATGGGCATCAGACCCAGGCTGGGTCTGAGGGTCCGGCTCTTCTCCAAAGGTGTGCGCTCCAAGTTCGGCCTATCCACCACCGAGATCCTAAAAGCGATCGAGATCCTATCCAAAAACGAGATGCTGGACCGTCTCGAGATGCTCCACTTTCATCTGGGATCGCAGATAGCCGATATCAGGAACGTCAAAGACGCCGTGAACGAGGCAGCCAGGATCTACGCCAAGGTCAGAAAGACCGTCGATCTCCGATATTTCGACGTGGGCGGGGGTTTGAGTATCGACTACGACGGGTCGAGGACGACTTCTCCTTCCAGCACCAACTACAGCCTGAAAGAGTACACCAACGACGTGGTCTATACCATCCAGAGGGTATGTGGAGAAGAGGGTGTTCCCTGTCCCGACATAATATCCGAGAGCGGGAGGGCCATCGTTGCCTACCATTCATTTCTGGTCTTCAAGATCATCGGCGAGAAGAACTTCTCATTTGGCGACGTCCGGTCCCGGGGGGACGGCTCTATCCAGGTCGAAGCCCTCCGTTTTGCCTACGATAAGATAAACGCCGAGAACCGCATCGAGTACTACCACGACGCCCTCCACTACCAAGATGAGCTCTTTGATTCCTTTAATTTGGGCAACATCGGGCTGGAGGAGAAGGCCGAAGGAGAGAACCTCTTCTGGAATGTCTGTCGGAAGGCCTCACGCCTCGCCGAGGAAGACGGAGACGAATCCAGAGAGTTTCAGGACCTGAAGAAGCTCCTCTGCAAGAAGTACATCGGCGACTTTTCCCTTTTCCGGTCTGCGCCCGACATCTGGGGGGTGCATCAGATCTTCCCCACCATACCCTTGCACAGGTTGGACGAACGGCCCACCGAGAGGGGGACGATCGCAGACATAACCTGCGACTCCGATGGAGAGATCGCGTCCTTTGCTGGCGAGAACGTGGGTTATCTGCCCCTCCACGCTTTGAAGAAGGACGAAGACTACTACCTCGGCACATTTCTTCTGGGCGCGTACCAGGATGCTCTGGGAAGCTTCCACAACCTTCTGGGCCGGGTGAACGAGGTTCACGTCCTGGTCGACGAGAAGGGGTGGTGCATATCCAAAGTTATCGAAGGCCACCGTTGCGAGGACGTTCTTCGGGTCTTCGATTACCATCCGGCCTCCTGGTGTGGTCTACAGGGCAAAGCAGAGATGGAAGACCTACAGAAGGCGCTGGAGGGATACCCTTACTTCGATGACGGGCACCAAAAATAAGGAAGTCTACGATCCCAAACCTTAAACCTCTAGGACTTACGCAGTTGAGTC
>DAOG01000062.1:15313-17022 GCA_002501765.1 Methanosaeta sp. UBA204 | reverse complement strand
CAACCTGCGCTCTTCAAGCATACGAGCAAGGACAGCCTCAGAAAGTACAGGATCACAATCGGGAGACCAATCAACATACCTGGGTAGTTACGTTCTACATTATATACGATGGTATACAATGGCAAAAAGATGCGTTCCACCAGACCTATGTCAGAAGACGAGACTAATAAGATGCCAGAACCAAACCCACGATATCCCGGTGGCCGGGTTTGAGAGAATAGACGTTGTGATCACCCGAAACGTCGATGCTCAGGATGCCCAGCCTGGTGTTCATCAATCCCACCATCGCAGAAACCCCACGATAGCTCACGTCGAAGCCTTCCTTGTCCAGATAGGTGTAAACATCCTCTGTAGTGAAGGATTTGTCGTTCAAGAATAGCGTCAAAACCGCTTTTCTGATGCCCATCCCATCGCGTTTGAGGTAGTTCCTCAGGCGCTCCTGGACCTGTTCTCCTGCGCTAGCCACCATCCCGTAAGCTCACCATCCCTCCGTTTGCAGCTATGGATTTATAAAGGTATTCTCTCCACCACCGGCCCTTCCTCGACTGGGTAACGCTCTTCGAGGGCCAGGATAGATCCTGTCGCCTTCATATCCTCGGAGATCGACTCCAGGATCCAGCCTGCTATCTCCAATCGACCATCTGTCAGGGAGTACATCTCCGGAGGGACGTCCAGGATCTTCAACATATTCAGGGCCAACCCCAGATCGTCACAGGTTATGGTCCCATAAACCAGAGTCCCGTCGGCGGTGGGAAGATCGAAGGGGCGAGAGGTTCGTTCTGCCCGGCGCTTCAGTCGTTCCCGGAGCTGGACAGCATCCTTGAACCGGGAGGAACAATAATGGACCCGAAGACCGTCGATCATGAAATGCTCCCTGGCCATCTCTTCGCTCCCCAATGCACCGCAGTCAAACTCTTTGGATATAAAACCATGCTCTTCCAGTCCGAGACGGTTCGTCTCAGAGAACTCCAGCTCGTTCAAGTTCAGGAAGGCGTCTGCCCTCTTCACGGCTTCCACCACGAGAGGCGCGGGCTCCAGCACGGGGATCTCAACCCCTGCTGCCAGGCCCATCGACTTCGCCTCTTTCAGGGTATCTTCCAGCCGATGAGGACGTGCCCAGTCCGATATTGGGGGATGAAAGCGTATCTCGTCCAAGCCTGCCTGGCGCAGCTTATTCATGACCGAGGATCCTGGCAGAGATCCGGTGTACAGGTGGACGTGATGCTCTTCCCCGAACTCTTTTTTCAGGCTCTTCAAACACCGGACCACGAGGTCCAGTTCCAGCAGAGGCTCGCCGCCGGTTATCCCCGTGCCTAGGGCGCCGATGGCATGAGCCTCGTCCAGTATATCTTTCATGCCCTCAACCCGGCGCTCGTTGGCGAAGATATGATCTTTGCCTCGCCGAGCCGCGGAGAGAGGACAATAGAAGCAACCTCGCTTGCAGTGACCGGTCACGAACAATACCAGAGAAGCGCCCTGGTGGCAGATCTTACAGCCGGGAGAGAGATAGCTGTGGAAGGAAGCGGTGAAGTCAAAGGTCCATTCGGTCATTTTGCTAGCCTCTGGGGTCTTCTGGGTTAAGTAAGTTTGTCATCTAAACGTGGGATCAATGTATTTTAAATTTTTTTTAGACACGAATTAACACCGATTCACACAGATGCTACCTACATCAACGTCTTTATAATCACTAGTGGAACGTCAAGTGTATG
>DAOG01000062.1:0-15166 GCA_002501765.1 Methanosaeta sp. UBA204 | reverse complement strand
ACGGTCGTCTTTACGACATTACTTAGATGACAGATCACTAGACTATGGGCCAGTACCGTCTAAACCGCAGATAACGCCCTCCCAACGGCACGCGAAGTTTATTTATGTTGGCAAAGATAGTCAGACCATGGCTGGTCAAACCCTATCCGAAAAGATCTTTTCCAGAGCTTCAAAGAAAGAAGTTCGGGCCGGCGAGTTCGTGATGGCCGATATCGATAAGGCCATGGTCCACGACATCACCGGCCCTCTGGCGGTGAAGGGGTTTCACGAGATAGCGGGCGAGGACGCCAAGGTCTGGGACCCTTCCAAGATAGTGATACTCTTCGATCATCAGGTTCCTGCCGATAGCCTGAACGCCGCCAAAAACCACCTCCTTCTCCGGAACTTTGGCAAGGAGCAGAATATTTTCAACTACGACGTCTTCGAGGGGGTGTGTCACCAGGTAATGCCGGAGAAGGGGCATGCCCTTCCCGGCAAGTTGATCGTGGGCTCCGACTCTCACACCTGTACCTACGGTGCGCTGGGTGCCTTTTCTACGGGCATCGGAAGCACGGACATGGCCTCGGTCTTCGCCACGGGCAAGCTGTGGTTCATGGTTCCTCAGACGTTGCGGCTCATGGCAGATGGTCGTCTCCCCAGCCGGGTCACCTCCAAGGACCTAGTACTGAGGATGATCGGGGACATCGGTGCCGACGGTGCCACCTATATGACATGCGAGTTTGCCGGGTCTGTAGTATCCAGGATGAAGATGCCTGAGAGGATGACCATGACAAACATGGCCATCGAGATGGGGGGCAAGACCGGACTGATGGAGCCCGACGAGATAGCCCTTGCCTACTTACGGGAAAGGGTCGATGACCTCGACGAAGACGCCGTTCTTCATGGTGACGAGGACGCCAGGTTAGATGAGCGGATCTGGGACGTGGACGACCTGGAACCCCAGGTGGCGGTGCCCCACAACGTGGACAACGTCAGGCCGGTGGGTGACCTGGTTGGGACGAAGATCGACCAAGTCTTCCTGGGTTCCTGCACCAACGGCAGGTTCGAGGACTTCGAGCTGGCCTGCGAGGTCATGAAAGATGAACCTCTTGCCCAGGGAGTGAGGATGATCGTGATCCCTGCCAGCAGGACCGAGTACATGAAGGCGCTCCGGGCCGGCCTCGTCGAGCAGTTCATGGAGTCTGGCGCCATCGTGGAATCGCCCTGTTGCGGTCCTTGCATGGGAGGAAGCTTCGGGCTCTTGGGTCCTGGCGAGGTCGGTCTCTCCACATCCAATAGAAACTTCCGCGGGCGCCAGGGCAGCCCGGACTCCTTCGTCTATCTCTGCTCCCCGGCGACCGCTGCAGCAGGTGCCGTAACCGGAGAGATAACCGACCCCAGAGACTTCTAAACCAGCCCGAAGGAAGCCATGAGGATCGCACTCCGGCTGGGGTACCTGGGCGGCAGATATCATGGGTTTCAGCGCCAGCCAGGCTTGTCGACGGTAGAGGCCACGGTAAGAGAGGCGCTGGAGAGCCTGGGCCTGATCAACGGAGAGTTCTGCTACGCCGGAAGGACGGACAGAGGGGTCAACGCCCTGGGCCAGGTGATATCGTTTCCCGTCGATCCGGTGAATAAGAAGCTGGCCGTCCCCCGGGTGATCAACAGCAAGCTACCCCGGGACGTCTGGACCTGGGCCTGGGCTCCGGTGCCGGAGAGCTTCAGCTCCAGGCATGGCGCCCTCTGGCGAGAGTACAGGTATGTTCTCTATGGAAGAGGACTGGACCCGGACCGGATGAGGGCAGCTGCCCGAAAACTGGTGGGGCTTCATGACTTCCGGAACTTCTCGGCGGAAAAGAAGCGAGGAACTGTCAGGAACCTGATGAGACTGGAGATAAAAACACGGGGTGACATCATCGTCTTCGACATCAAAGCCGAGGCGTTCTTGTGGAATATGGCGAGAAAGATAGTCAGCGCCCTGGAAACGATCGGATCGGGTGAGAGGGACGTGGAGTGGATCGAAGACCTTCTCGATCCTCAACAAAACCGGGGTGTGACTGCAGCGCCGCCCGAGGGTCTGATCCTCATGGATGTCAAGTACCCAGGAGTAGAATGGATCGAGGATACCTACTCTAAGAAGATGGCCTCGGAACGGCTCTCCAAGGAGATGAGAAGAAGGACGGCCCTGGCAGAGGCCGTCGGTGAGATCTATCATGCGATGTTATAGGATGATCTCGATGCCCAGTTCCTCTGCCAGCTCTTTGTACCGGTTGCGTATGGTAACCTCCGTAACCCCGGCGACGTCGGCCACCTCTCGTTGGGTGCGCCGGTCGTTGCAGAGGATGGAGGCGATGTAGATCGCCGCTGCTGCCACGCCGGTGGGTCCTCTGCCGCTGGTAAGCTCTTTCTCCGCCGCCTGGCGCAGTATCTCTATACCTTTACCCTGAACCTCGCCCCTCAGACTGAGGCCTGAACAGAACCGAGGTATATAGTCTATGGGGCTGGTGGGCATGAGCTTCAGTGACAGCTCCCTGGAGACGAAACGATAGGTTCTCCCGATCTCCTTCCTGCTGACCCTGGAGACCTCGGCTATCTCGTCCAGGGTGCGGGGCACGTTACACTGCCGGCAGGCCGCGTAGAGAGCAGCGGCGGCCACGCCTTCGATGCTCCTGCCCCTGATCAGGTTCTTGTCCACAGCCTTCCGGTAGACCACGGCCGCGGTCTCTCTGACGTTTCTGGAGAGACCCAGAGCCGATGCCATACGGTCGAGCTCCGACAGGGCGAAGGCCAGGTTTCTCTCCGTGGCGTTGCTCACCCGGATCCTTCGCTGCCACTTTCGAAGACGGTAGAGCTGAGCCCTGTTCTTGGAAGATATGGTCTTGCCGTAGGAGTCTCTATTTCTCCAGTCGATCATTGTACTAAGGCCCTTGTCGTGGATGGTATAGGTCATGGGAGCACCCACCCTCGACCTCTTCATCCGCTGGTCATGGTCGAATGCGCGCCATTCGGGACCCTGATCGATGATGTTTTCGTCTATCACCAGGCCGCACTCGTTACATACCAGCTCGGCCCTCTCATAATCATGAACCAGGGTGTGGCTCCCACACTCGGGGCATTCCACGATGACCTCCTCAAACTCATCGCTTCTCTCCTTCTCGCGCTTGAGCCTTATCCGCTCCTGGATCTTCTCTTTCTCAGACCGCTCGATCTCTCTTATCTTTTCTAACTCTTCCACTGAATCTACTCTCCTCGACGTAGAGTTTTGTTCCCAGGTGAACCGACGCGTCGATCTTTCGATAGGGCTTGACCACAAGGTAGGGACGATCCACCGGACCGAATATCTCAGAAACCCGGCCGATCTGCAACCGCTTATGGTTTACAACGACAGAATTGAATTTTGGGAGTTTTATGGTGTTCTTCGCCCTGACGGGATCTCCACGTAAGATCAGCTTGTTCTGAACTACATGAAGCACGGTGCCCAACCTCTTCAAGAGGTCACCTCTCCTTATAATGTCGAGCACATGGTATATAACTATTTCGCAAACACTTTATTTAATGAAATCCCGTTCAATCTCAAAGTATATCAATCTTTGATGATCTCGTAGATGATCATGTTCGAGAGGTTGCCAACCGCACCCACTTCCCAGGAGCTGATCGATCGCGCCTTCAGGCGAGCGAAGAAGAAGGCCGGCAAGAAGAAGAAGAGAGATGAGCCGATGCTCCAGATCGCCGGGAACATCCTCTCGGATAACCTGGCAAACCTGGTCGGGAAGTACCCATCTTTCGAGGCGGTCCCTTCTTTCTACCGCGATCTGGTAGACGCTGAGGTGGGTGTCGATGATATGAGGATCCATCTCTCTCGAGTGGGATGGGCCTCCAAACAGATCAAGATCGTGGCCCGAGAGCACCTCACCAAGATGCGGAAAAGCCAGGATAAGGCAGTGCTCAGAAGAGCCGCCTTCGGCCGCATGGCCTCGATCACCAGAGCCATCGGACCCGATCTTGTCTTCCTGAACGATAGCAGGAAAAAGCTCCGCAAGATGCCCACCGTAGACCCGGACCTGCCTACGATCATCGTGGCGGGATATCCAAACGTGGGAAAGTCCAGCTTTTTGATCAGGGTAACCGGAGCCAGGCCCGAGATCGCCGAGTATCCCTTCACCACCCAGGGCATAGGCGTAGGCCACTTCAGCTGTCGTAACCAACGATACCAGGTAGTAGACACCCCCGGGCTCCTGGACAGACCGCTATCCAGAAGGAACGATATCGAGCTAAAGGCCGTGGCTGCACTGCACCATCTGCCGGGGGTGGTGCTCTACATCCTTGACCCCAGCGAGTACTGCGGCTTCCCCCTGGATGAGCAGCTCGCCCTTCTGGAAGATATCAGGAGCTGGCTCGACCTCCCGATACTGGCGGTGGCCAACAAGAAAGACCTGGTCGGATACCCGGACGCAGATCTTTCTATGGCGACCCAGACAGGCGAGGGTATCATCGAGGTGTTGGGCCGACTGATCGAGATCCTGGAACATACAGAACGCGATGATCCAGACGCCTGAGTGTGCTCTAGACGTGCTGCTTGACGATGTACTTGATCAGACCCGGTGAGAGCTTCGTCTCCCTCGAGACCTTCATAGCGATCTCATCAACGTCCGTCCCCATCGATTGGAGATCGCTTATCTTCTCGAAGGCCCTATCGTTTACCGTATAATATTCGTTTATATCCTTTCTGTGGCCCCATACATCGCCTTCGATTATGTCCACGCCCTGCATCTCCAGGAACATATGACCTGCACGAGACATGGTCTTGTGATAAGACGAAGGAACCTGGATCGCCCTGATCCGGGGGCAGGTCTGGAGGAGCTTGAATATGTCCGTGTTCGAAGCCCTGAAGGCCAGATGTATCATCTGTTCGTTTCTGTTGAGCTCTTCGATCTCTTTTTTCGAACTGACTACCCTGATTCTCATAACCGGAACACCTCTCCTGATGACTTTGTTATTGCTCTTGACATATAAGGTTGTTGTGTTATAATAGAATTGCCCCGTTCGAGCAATAACCTCTCGTATACGAGCCGGATGACGCTCGTCACGCCAGTCTCCACGTCGGGTTTATGGAATCGAGATATCCGATATCTTCGAAACTGTATTGTGCGGCGTAGTACTCGTTGCCGCTCAGAGCACCATCGTAGCTATCGACCGCCAGCCAGGTACCCTGATTATCAGGATCCTCCACCATAACCCAGATAGTCCCCCGCTTATCCTCTCCGTCCGGGTCGTACATGTACTTTACGTTATAGCCGAGACCTCTGCCCATCTCGGCCAACCTTTGAGATCCGCTATAACGCATCCCGGGAGAAGCCGCCGGGAGAATAAGACGTTCATCGATGGCGTCGACGAACTCTCTGTTCGTCGTCTTGCTATAGACTGCATCTTTTTGTACGGCACCGGCAGGGATCACCGTGTTCATGCCAGAAGACGCCGGTGGCGACGCCCATAGATCCGCCAGCCTAGGTATGGCTCCGTTCGGCGTCAGGTATAATGTCTCATCATCTGAGAGCTTCACGGTTACATAGGACCCGTTAGGTCTTGCGTCATAACCGTGGGTCACCAGGAAGAACGCGAGATCTTGTACGGTAATATCTATCTCTTCGTAACTGGAGATGAAGAGCCAGAGTTCGTTATCCTCGCTACAAGACGATGTACACGGGAATGCTCCTATACAGAGCACCAGAAAGACCATGACGTGCCTTGATGTAACACATGTCATCTATATCTACCGGATGCTAGATGACATATCCAGTAGATAAATCAGCAAGAAGCAACTTTAAGTAGAAATCATATCTAGCAAAGTTATGAATTGTGGCTTAGGATGTGTTGTGCTTATCAATAGTCAGGAGATCTGCTGAGAGGCGATCGAAGGTCGTCTTCGATGCCCCTCAAGATTTGATACCAAGCTCAAAGCACGCTGTTCAGCCTCGGCGAGAGACAGTAGTTGCACTTCGCAGGCAGGTACCTGCTTGTAGCGCAGTTCTTGCAGAGCTGGACCGGTGCCATAGGCACATCAGGATGGAGTGCGGTTGCATTCACCAGCCCGGCGATGCTCGGCGGTTCGGGCGCCAGAAGACACGGCTGGTCTAGGAACCTGAGCAGCGCCGTCGTCCTGACGGTTATCGCCGTATATGGATAGGTGTACCACTGCGGGTTGTTCAGCCTCGAGTTGAACCATATGGCTGCAAGATCTATCGGAACCCCCATTACCTTGCCATCCGAGCCTCTGGGCGGCTGGGCATTTATCGAAGCTCCACGGGTGGCAAAATCGAGCCAGTCGTTTATGTGCAGCTCGCCCACCATCGGTCGATCATAGGGATGGGCCAGCTTGTAGTTGTTGAACCTCTTCTGGAGCATATCCTGGATCATGTCCGGTGTGAACCCCTCCCATGCCAGTATCTCCGCCATCGCAGAAGCGCTGGCACCGGTTGCCACAGATGTCACGTCAAAGGGGCTTTTTATCTTGCCCATGGCCAGCGCCCTTCTGAGGGTACCGTAGACGGTTTCAGAGACGGCCTCCAAAATCGCCATGCACATATCATCCCTGCAGATGTGATAGTAAGAGGGGCCTATGTGATGACCTATATCGCCCACGTGCGTCGGGAGCATCACGATGTTGGCCAGATGAACTCCGGCATCCTGAGCAGCTTTTATGTAAGGTGTGAACCTCTTTTCGTACATCTCGAAGTATCTGAACCTGTCATAGGAGCTCTGACCCAGCGCACCCATGAGACCGAGCATCGCCTTCGACGGCTCTGTCCAGATCCACTTCAGGTACCGCTTCTCCTCCTCGATCGCCCTCTGGACGTTCCCGCAGCTTTTGAGCACACCTGAATATCTGTCACCGAAGACGTAGATGCCGTTGAGCCCCCACGATTTGGCAGCCATTATCGCCTGCTTGTACTCCTTAGGTATCGAAGTTCTCTCGATGATCCGGGCGATAACGTTCAGAGTGCTTCCTGGAAGGGCCGCAAAGTCGGTTGCGGAGATGATCCCGTAGAAGCCGGTGTGTATCCTGGCGGCCTCTACCCCGATTATATCATCTGACTCTTCTATGACATCTACGAACTCGGAGACGGCCTGCCTGAAGTCCGGATCCAGGTCGTACATGACATCGAGGGTGATCGGTGTCTGTTGCCATTCCAAAAAGGCACAGTCCAATGGGGAGATGGTCTTTGTGAGCGATGTGAGAACATCGTAATGTATGAGCACCGACTGCTGATAAAGATCCATCGCCTCCTTTGACTGGTCCGGATGAACCTTGATATCTCTGACGGCCTCCACAAAAGGCCGGGCATGCTCCAGCAAGAAATCGCTGTACCTGTTATCCTTTATACATCTTACAGATGCTTTCTGGGCAGCTATGGCCTCGCCGACCACCTTCTCCTCAAGCGATATCTCAGTTGTACTCACGTACTTCGCCCCCAAGTCCATATCTTCTCAAGGTCCAATCCTCGACCAGCCCCTCTTTCGACCAGCCACGCAGCGCATAGTACTCTCTGAGCATCTTCTTCAGCCTCACCGTGCGGCCCATGGCAGGCCCGGACCGAACTTTCTCGTCGAGGAGCCTGTCAGGCAGCGTATCCACAGTGCTGCCCGCTTTTGTATTGAAGAGCCTCTCCAGGTTGTATATTCTGCCGCCGGTCTCCATCAGGTCTGCAACATCAAACTCCGTGCCAACGGCGGCCGAGTACAGCTCCGCGTAGTTATCGCTTCCCAGAGCGAACTGACCGAACCTGCATAGAACAAGCGAATCGACAAAGGCGCTCAGGTCCTGGAGGTCCATCACCCACTCGGCCTTCTTCCGGGTGGCGAACCTATCCAGAAGCTCCTTCGGTCTTCCCAGAACCTCAGGCGCTATCATATAGGCTTCCATGTGGCTGCCGCCTATGCTGGAGGTTGCATAGGCCAGCCCCATACCCTGCGCCCCCCTGGGATCGTACCCCGGCAGTTCCAAACCCTTAACGTCCATGGAGACCTCGGGCGCGCCGTACCTCTCGCAGAAGCTTTTCGCTCCCGAGGCCAGGTCGGCGCCTATACCGGATCCATGCGCTATCTTGCTTATGAGATCCAGCATTCCCTCGGGATCATTCCATCTGAGACCTTCAAAGATCTTTCCTCTTTCCTCCAGCTCGATGGCAGCAGCTATGGCCGCACCTGTGGATATGGCGTCCAGGCCGTATTCGTCGCAGAGTGCGCTGCCTTCGACGATGGAAAACAGATCCGAGTTGTCGATGTTCGCGCCGAGGGACCATACGGTCTCATACTCGGGAGACGTCATCTCTCTCCCATCCGGCAGATTGACCATGTGACCGCACAAAATAGGACACATATAGCATCCATGACGACCCTGCGCAAGCCTGCCCAAACGCTCGCCGCTTGTGAGTTCGGCCTTCTCCTCAGGCCACCGTGACTGCTGGAAGTTCCTCACAGGATAGATCCCGTTCATGTTCATCATCTGGACCAGTGATGCAGTTCCCATGGACCGCAACATCGCTCCTGTGATCGGCTCTTCATCGATGAGGGCGTTGGCATATCGGAGGGCTCGATCGAACCTCTTTTCATCTGCAACCTGAACCTCCTGATCGCCAGATACCACAATGGCCTTCAGCTTCTCAGAGCCCATCACAGCGCCGATACCGCCCCTGCCGGATGCATATATCCCGTTCATGATGAGGTTCGATATGGGTGAGAGCCTCTCACCGGCAGGCCCGATAGAGGCCACCTTGCCGTCGTGTCTCTTCTCCAGAAGACGATTCGTCTCTCTTGTCTTCATCCCCCACAGCTCCCCCGCATCGCATATCTCACAAGTATCGTCCGATACGAGCAGATACGAGGGCGATTCGGAACGTCCCTCTATGATTATGACGTCGTACCCGGCCCTCTTGATCCACGGTCCGAAGAAGCCTCCGCAGTTGGAGTCTGTGAGCAGCCCCGTGAGCGAGGATTTGAAGGTGACGGTAAACCTGCCTGAAGTCGGGGCTCTCGTACCGGTAAGCGGACCTGTGGCAAATACGAGCCTGCTCTCCTCGCCGAGAGGATCTTTTGTCGGGTCGAGCTCGTCGAAGACCAGCTTGGCACCCAGACCTCTACCTCCCACAAACTTACGTGCCAGTTCCTCATCGAGGGACTCCTCGGTGATTCTATTCCGGGTCAGATCGACCCTGAGCATCGTACCCATATAACTCATGAATTACCCTCCTGGAAGTGAGGTATTATCTCCTCACCCACCAGCCTTATCGCCTCTCTCCTATCAGGCCCTATGGGCGATCCGATCACAACCTGGGTGACCCCGGCCTTCTCAAGCTCCGATATTCTGTTTATGCACTCCTCGGAGGTGCCACATATCGAGAAAGACGAGATCATCTCGGGGGTGACCAGCCTTGCAGCCTCACGAATACCGTGCCCGAAGGCCCTGGTGAGGGCCTTTAGATCGGCATCGGGTATCTTATGCCTCTCCAGGACGCTCTTCGGCGATCCCGCGACTATGAACGCGACCACGGGTCTTGCGGCCCTCTCTGCCTCTTCAGAATCCGAGGATACCGAGAAGCTGGTGTAGGCTCCCACATCAAAATTATCGAGACTGTGGCCGGAGCGGCCTTCCCTGAGCAGCTCAAGGGCCGTCTCGAAGTCCCTTGGATGGGATGCATTTACCAGGGCGCCATCCGCCACTTCACCGGCAAGCCTCAGCATCCCGGGTCCCTGCGCACCTATGTAGACGGGAATATCTCCTTTTCCAAAGGATAGCTTTGCCCCTCTGAGCTTGAAGAGCTCGCCTTTGGATCTCACCATCTGGCCGTGGGTGAGCTGGCGCACGATCTCCACGGTCTCCCTCATCCATCTCAGAGGCCTCTCCCAGGCTATATCCAGAGCGTCGAAGGTCACTCTGTCGCCTGGGCCGATCCCGAAGACGGCTCTGCCTCCCGATATCTCATTGACCGTGGCAATAGCCGAAGCGAGCTGGGCAGGGTGCCTGGTGTAGGGGTTTGTCACCCCGGGCCCCAGCATTATCCGGTCGGTCTTCGCAGCGATATAAGTCAGGAGTGAGAAGGAGTCACGGTTGTTGTAGTGGTCTGTTATCCATGCATAATCTATCCCGCTCTTTTCGGAGAGCCTGATCATACCAGCGAGCCTCTCAGCAGTTTCTGCCGCAAGAAACTCGATCCCAAATCTGATCATATAACACCTCAAGCCAGCATAGACGGATGCTCCTCTGCATGTTCGATCCCCAGGTCGGCAACTGAGTCTGCCATCAGTATATCCATCATGGCAGCTGTAGGCGCTGCATACTTCGCATTCTCTATGGGCCCTATGAAGAGTGAGTTCGCACCGGCAAGGATGCCGGCCGCGTTGGCAGAGATGTCTGTGATCCTTCTTGTCTCTCTGTCGGCGTTCTTCCTGAGCCAGGCCCATGAGCTGGGGATGTTGTGTGCACCGACACCGGTGGGAAGCCCGTAAATCGCCTTCACCGCTGCAAGAAGCCTGAAAGATGCGCCGGCACCCTGGCCGAAGGGCTGGACACCGGGATCGTAGAGTATCTTATCGAAGCCACACTCCCGGGCGATGGTAAGCAACCCCTTCTCCACAAACCCGCCGCCGTTCTCCAAAAGGTCTATCCTGGCTTTGACCGATGGATCCTGCATATTGAACCCCAGGATCACCACGGCCTCTATCCGGGACCTGGTGAGATTCTTTATCTCCTCATCATCGATCATCATGTTGATCGCGTTGTACATCGTCCTGTCTGCATATCCGCTATCGGAGACATGAGCCAGACCCACGATCCTGGCTTCCTTGTCGGCGGAGTCGATCACTATCGGAGCATCGGTATGGTCTGCAACGAAGTCCAGCCCTTTTATCATCAGCTCCGGTGTGAGGCCCACCACCTGGAACAAATAGGGCAGGATATGTTTGTCCCCGGCCTCCTCCACTTCTCTGATGAGCTCCTCGGCTCTCTCCTCATCAAAGGTGTTTCTCTTTGTGTCAACGATACGGTGACCATCATAGAATATCGTCGGGATGATGGCCGTTGGGTTCTCTCCGATCTGACCGCCGATCTTCACTCTGCCGATATCCATCACCTTCTGCTCCCTCGCAAATTTGTACAGAGCCACCACCTCAGATCACATTTATCAGAAAAAGAGCCGCAACCACGCCGTACAGAAACCCGATCCATCTGCCCACCGTGGTCCCCCTCTGCTGGAGGATCTCTCCGGAGGAGAACTCGACTGAGTTCTCAATCCTGTCCAGCCGCTCCATAATTGTGTTGTAGTCCATCTCATCACCTCAGCAGATAGGCCATGAAGACCAGTGCTGCTGCCGCCAGGAACCCGATAACAAACCAGGACCGTGCGGCCAGGTTGTTCACGCCTGAGAATACACGCTGATCGCGACCTATTATCATGACCCTGCGCTCGGTCTCCGCAACCATCCTGTCGAGTTCCCTGCTATCAGGGTTTCCAATGCCAGGTATCTTCTCGCTCATACAAACCGCCTCAGCGCCATGATCAGCAGCGTCAGGACGAAACCTGCGACAAATCCCTGGACGAGTCCTGAGGTGAGCCCGGCCATCACCTTCTGGATCTTCCCAAGATCTTTTACCTCACTCTCGATGCTTCTCACCCGCGCCTCTATGGCAACAAGCTCAGGCGAGAGTATACGCGCCTCTTTTACACTTTCTGTTTCAGCCTTGCCAAGCATGGCTTTGATCGGCTCTTCGGGATAGGGTTCTCTCGGCTCCAGAGAATCTATAACTTCCATGATCCTGGCAGGGTCCTCGATGTTCACCAGGTCCACTACTTCCACCTGGTCGTGCCACCTTTCGATCGCGTCATTGCCCAGGTTGGTCAGGTAGGGTATCGCACCTCTTGCGCCTATGATCCTGCCATCGTCATCGATCCCATTTTTGTGGAGTGCCAGTATCGCATCTCCGGCCAGGTGGCCGTGAACCTCTGCACCGCAGACCACCACGTATCTTATGCTGGTATTGGAGATCGTATTGGCAACCACCTTCTCGATCCCTATGTTCTCCGTCTTCATCGTACCCATGAGGGCCACTTTATCGAGAAACTTCGACCTATCGAGCTCGCTTGCAAGTGTGACCAGCACAACCTGGCTTTCGGGATCGCCGACTTGATATTCACCGGAGAATGAGGGCCAGCCTTCGATCATCGCCAAGGTTACACCACCAGCAGGATGAGAGCCGAGAGGACGAGTCCCAGGGCAAAGCCATAGCCGAAGTTGGTAGCCCTGCCGAGGTTGAGGTAGATCCCCTCTCTGTTCGGATAGGAGTCCTTGGGCGTTGTCGTCGGATCGAGGGAGTTGAGCAGATCTCCGGCCGCCGCTTCCAGCCGATCGATCCTGTCAAGGAGCGCCGGAAGGTTCGGCACAACCTTATCCTCATCCATCTCACCCACCACGCCGGTGTAAGGGTCAAGGGCCACCAGTCTATCCTCGATTATTGCGTACATACAGGAACCTCACTCTTCGGCCGGGAAACCGGTCCATCTGATCTCGTAAATATCGTCCTTTACCGAATTGAACCAGAGCACGGCGAAGATTATAAAGCCTGCACAGCTCACGGCCGCAACCGAAAGACCGACCCCATGGGCTCCGCCCATGGCGGCCAGAGATCCCAGAAGGGCTGTGGTCATTGAGGCTTCGGCGGCCGCCAGCCTGATCGTTCTTCGTTTGTTCTCCCCGGCTCCCATGCTCCCGTTGAAGGGATGAATGACGGCCAGGGTGACTGCGATGTAGATCAGCGGCGATATCGTCAATAAGCACGATGGGAAGAGCTCCAGCAGGAAGCTGATCGCCACGGCAGTCGATGCGGCGAGCATCGCGCTCTCCCTGATCATCACAGGTATCCTCATTCTGATGATCTTCTGGGCACAGAGTCCTGTTATCGCTCCGCCGAGAAAAGCCACACCAATTCCCAAGAAGGAACCGAGCCCGGGTTCAACAAGATGCATGATGTAGACTGCTGTGGCTCCAAGAGCAGCTCCCCAGTAGCCTATCGATGAGGTGCCTGTCCCCAGGCCGTACCTTGCAAGCTCCCTGACGGAGTTGGCCCCGCTCAGAAAAGCAGGCCAGATCAGGATGGTGGCAAGTGGAGATGCTGCAGGGCAGAATCTTATCAGCAGGATCGCTCCGATGCCGAGGAAGAGGGAAATGACGAATAGCCGATAGGACGAGATCTTCGTTGTAGATGGGATCAAAACAGAACCACCACCGTGTAAAGGACGAGCGCAAAGAACGTGCTGACGACCAGGCAGGAGAAGAAGGTCTTGTGGATTCGCCGGATCTTCTGGTCGAAGAGACCCTCGGTCTTTCCCACGAGCGTGTAGGCAGGGAGCACACAGTTGATCAGAAACACGCCGGCTGCGAGCAGACCTGCCGCTGAGATGGCATCAATCATGGTGGGATGTATGAGTGTATATATGCCATAGAAGACCATTCCGCCGCCTGCACCGCCCATAACTCCCCCTGCTATCCCGCTCAGGTGTGTCTGGACGGGCATTCCGTGGCCATCGGTTCCCGGGGTGACAAAGCCCTTCTGCTCCCAGCCGGTGATGATATCTTTTGTACCGCGGGCGAGGACCGACTGACCGCGGGCGGTCTGGCCTGACGCCGGGGGAACCCCTATGCCAAAGATGTTCACAATGTTGCTCCCAAGTATGGTAAGCGTGACCATCAGGGCCGAGCCGACAGCTCCCGATGCCATAACCAGGCTCAGACCCTCATCGACGGCATATGAGGCTGATAGGATCCCCGTCAATCCTGCGCCGAATGAGAGCATCGACGGGCCTGTCGCGATACCTGTGGAGGCCGACATCGCACCCACGGCGCTGGTTGGAATGAAGTGGACACAGATTCCCACCAAAACGCCGCCCGCGATCACGAGCATAGATGCTGCCAGTGGATCCATGTAAATCACCATCATCCGTAAGGGCCGTACCTCTTCCGGGCATACCATTCGATGTATGTCGTGATCCCGAACAGGAGACATATCATCATCGTTGCTATCAACACAAACGTCCAGCTTCCTGCAAAATGGAGGGTCCTTGAGAGGGCGTCTAAGAAGATTAGCATGCCGAAGGTGAGGCCGGTTATGGGGCCGCCGAAGCGGAGCGTGAAATATGGGGTATCCACGGAGTTTCTATGGCCGTACTCGCCCCTGATGTCTATGTCTCCCTGCTTTGATATCGCTATTCCTGAGCCGAATATGTACTGTTGATAGAGCCTTTCTGCTCCGTAGAAGACGTCTCCGGTTGAGGAGCCTATGGCCCCCAGGGTGAAACCGATGAACATTGCTATGAGCGGAACCGGGAAGGGATTTCCCATGAGGTGATGTATCACGAAGGAGAGGAGCGTCATGGTGAAGGCCGAAAGAAATAGATAAGCCATGCTGAGCGGCAGGGGCACCAGCAGTGCATCCCAATAGAGCGGCTGCTTGAAGTTCTTCATGCTGGCGGTCCTGGAGATGTGGGCAAATGATCCGTATGCGCACTGGAGCAGCATCGCCACGACGGCACCTGCTGCAGACGCTATCACGATCGATCCGGAGCCTGTCGCATCAAAGAAGTCCAGCAGAAGAAGTGCAGTTGTGGCGGCAACTGTCGCCCAGAGCGCATTTTGAGGTGGCTCCCCGGAGATGGCCTTGTTGTAGTACCTGTGGATATGGCCGATCTGGGGGGCGAGCTGAACCTGGGAGTTCGGGTTGCTGGCGGAGCCCGCATCGGACTCTTCGTTCTCAAATACGCCGGCCAGAAATGCGAGTGCGCCACCGAATGCAGCCCCTGCAAGTAACGTCTCGACCATATAGATTCTCCGGAGCGCTTACGTCAGCCGATGTGGCTCTCTCTGAGCCTTGATATACCTTTCGGATCGTGTATGAAGAGAGGATCACAGGCAGAAGGTATTTGTCGATGGAGGATGACATCTGTTGAGGGTACAGGAGCAATTTTACAGCGTTATCGGTACGCTACCGTAAAATGCGTTGCAATACCAAAGCTGCACAACGATATAATACATTGCATTTCCGCAATAGTAGACATATTTCAGCTAGGAATTTTAAAAAATTATTAATTTGATTTGTCCAAGAATCACGACTTTCTTCGCACGTGTTTCCACATGAAGGACA
>DAOG01000059.1 GCA_002501765.1 Methanosaeta sp. UBA204 | reverse complement strand
TCCACCACGATGGAAGAGACTTCTTCCACATTCATCGACGAGTCAGAAATTATGGGGCACGCGAAGGCGCGAAGGCGCGAAGGGAGGTGACTCGTCGATGAATGTGGAATAAGTCTCTTCCGTCGTGGTGGATACGGCTATTTTGTTCGCGAAACATGCAGATGACTTCTTTGTGATGCTCCATTAAGTATCAAGTCTAAGGTTCATGACTATAAATGCGAGCGTAAGCGAGCATTTTCTTGTCAGGATAATAGCTTATCGATGTGAGCGGCCCCCCAGATATCTCAAGCTTTTTAACCATCACCGCCCATGGGCTACCTATCGAGACGGACCTTCTGGAAAAATCAGGAGATTGGATGAACAGACGAACTGCAGTCGTGCTCTTGGTGTTATCGGCCCTCATCTCAGCGGCCCAGGGCGAGGCGTTCAACGGCACCACCTATATCCTCACCGGGTCGGAGGTCGAGGTCGTACAGGCTGTGAAGGGGAGCTGTTTCAACCTCACCCTCCACACCAAGTCGAACATTACCTTGATCAGCGACTCGGGCGACCAGGTGCCCTTCAACAGCACGGTGAACTTCTGGAGGGGATCGTACAGGTATCGGATCATCACAGAGGAGCCGGTTAGGGGTCATCTGAACTACACCCAGCCTCTATCCGATCAGCGATTAGTCGTCTCGATGATGCCGAACGAGTCGTTCAGGGTAGTCCTCCCGTCCGGCTATTCCACAGGAGATTCCCTCCTGGGAAGGGCCAGGCCCACGCCGGACGAGATATATCAAAAGGATGGGAAGATGGTCCTGACCTGGCGAGGGGCTCCCAAACACCGGGTCGTCAATGTGAACTACTACAAAGAAAAGGCGCCCAGAGAGTTTCAGTTCTTCCTCCTCCTCCTCTTATTTGTGGGCGGACTGGTGGCCCTGGAGTACCTGATAAATATGAAACGGCTGAGGTCGGTCCAGGAGGAAGAAGAAGAAGAAGATCCTGACAGAGAAGAACGACAGGTGTAAGTACCTGGCACCGCGTGGAGGATGACGATGATCGAAGTTGGACCAATCTGGGATCGGGTCTTCATGGTTGGCGGACCCGGACTGTCACATCCCACAGATTGTTGCGTATATCTGGTCGATGCTGGGGAAGACCTGGTGATGATCGACAGCGGTGCAGGACCCGGTGTGGGACAGATCGTGAAGAACGTCGTCACCATCGGTTATAGTATCCATCAGATCAAAGAGATCGTGGCGACCCACTGCCACATAGACCACATAGGAGGGTTGGCCTTCCTGAAAGGGCTCTGTGGCTGCATGGTGATCGCCCACGATAGAGACGTCGAGGGTATCGAACTGGGTGATGCAAGGCTCACCGCGGCCAACCTCTACGACCTGGATTATGATCCTGTGAAGGTGGACATCGTCCTGAAAGAGGAGATGGAGACGCACTCATTCGGCGACCTAGAGTTCCACTTCATCCACACGCCGGGTCACACCCCGGGAAGCATCGCCGTCTATCTGGACCTCGATTGTGGGCGGGTGTTATTCGGCCAGGACGTTCATGGCCCCTTCTGCGACGAATGGGGGTCCGACATCAACCAGTGGCGCAGGTCGATGGAGAAGCTATTGGATCTGGAGGCGGACGTCCTCTGCGAAGGTCACGCCGCCATAATCAAGGACAGAGCTGAGGTAAGACGTCACATCGAGTCCCAGCTGAGAAGATATCAGAACCTCTGAACGTCTATCAGAGGTCGGCACCTATGGTGAAGACGTCGGTGAAGGTATCGTCTTTGGTTACGTATATCTCCACGTCCAGGAACCGGGATGCGGTCTCGATGTTGGTCCTGGTATGTCTGGATACCGATCGGGTGGTGTAGCTGCCACCGGCCAGGGCCAGGTAGGGCACGAGCTGGTCTGCCAGATGGATATCCACCGCAGCCTTCGACTCGATTTCGGCCAGCATATCTTCGGCAGCAAAACGACCTACCGATTCTGCTCTTACTCCTCTGGCACCCAGGGCGCTCGATCCCTTGTAGCCCGACCAGAGGGTGATACCGCTACCTGTAGAGGGCGCTTTCTCCAGTGCGACCTCCACAAAGGTCTTCCGACCTGCGTTTATTAGCGTCTGGACGGCAGCCTCGGCCTGCCTTCTGGCAACGTCTTCGGGAAGGTTGGAGCAATGGGAGATTCCTCGGACTTTTCCTGGTTCTTGGATCTTGATATCTGCTCGCCTCAGCCTGGAAGGCTCGACCTCCAGGACCGCCCGTCCACCGCCCCGGGGGTAGTAGCCGCGCCTGATGCAAACCAGCCTGGAACGTACACCGAACCTGCCGAAGGCGGGCAGGGCGATCTCTTGCAGATAATCGATGGTGGGAGACCAGTTGACATCGGTACCGCCCCTGACCTCCAGGGATACCGCCCCGTCGGCGTGGACCAGGGCCGGAAGGAGACACTGCATCAATAGGGTGATGCTGCCTGCAGTACCGATATCAATCTGATAATCGCCTCCTCCTTTGACCCCGGCAGGACGAAAGGTGATCAAATCAGAGCCGGTTCTCACTCCTTCGATATCGGAACCGGATATCAGAGCCAGTCCCTCGATGGCCTTGACATGCTGATGAGATAGGCCGGGTTTGGGCCGTCCCGCTCTTATGTTGGATATCCTGACCGGGGTCCTGGTGACCGCAGAGAGGGCAACGGCGGTTCTGACTATCTGCCCGCCGCCCTCGCCTCTGGATCCGTCGATCTCGATCATCTCAAGGCAGCTTCGAACTTGACGCCGAACTCCTTGCAGAGTTCCTCGATCTTGGCAGCGGCATCGGCCAGAAGCTCTACAGGATCGGAACCTGTCGTCTTCAGGCGGAAAATGGGGTTGGTCATGGTGGGAAACTTAGTGTCGTAGGTGGTGATCTGAACGCGGTCGTCCTCCAGGAGCACGGTCTTGAGGAGGTTTAAGAGGGTGTGGTTCTCGTCTTCGAACTCTATCTGAACTTCGTCCCCGGTCTTTTTGAGTATTTTTATATTCACCTGATCATCCCCAGCCCGTAATCCGTGCTCAACTTTCTGGTCTCCACGTTGCCACAGTCGGGACATTCCAGTTTTCCATCTACCAGTCGGAGGGCTGTGGCGCACCTGCTGCAGTAAGCCTTGATCACCCCCAGGTCCTCGTCCTTGGTGCTGAGGTCCAGAGGATGTTCTTTTATGATCTTCGCCTTCACTATGTCTCTCGGGCCGAATAGCTGGTTTATGTCCTTAACGTAGGTGTTCCTGATGTTGGATACGTAGATCAGCGCTTCGGTACGGGGTATGGGCCTGGATTCGTAGCCTTTCTTGAAGGCCAGGGCAACGATGGCCATCTTGTCTCTCATATTCGTGATCTGGCCCACCACCACGTCTCCCACGGAGAGCTCTGGAAGGATGTTCGCTTTCGAAACCACGTTTGCCGATCTATTCTTCTGGTCGATCTCGGTTATGCCTGTCGTCAACGAACGGATCGATCTTCCTTTGAGATAGGTGCCGTCGCCGGTCACGAACTCTTCTGCCGATCCGACGACGTCACCGGGTATCACGAAACTGCATTGCATCCTAGTTCACCTGCATACTATCCTGTACAACTCAACTTCTATCGTCTTGACCTCTCTGCTGTGGAACTCGAAGCAACGTCTCAGGGGAAAAGGGACCCTGCGAACTTCATCTATCGAAGATGGTTCTACAAATCGTCTAATGAACCCTTCGCTTCCCGAGTTGTGTATCGAGTAGATCACGTCTCCGACCTTCATCGCCTTCTGCAGAAAGGCTCGATCGCCCTGGCTTTTTCTCTGTGCGCCGAAAGGAGGGTTCATGATCACCGTGGGCACCCTCTTCAGAGCGATCGATCTGACGTCGCCCCTCAACCAGTTGACGTGAACCCCCAGGCGACGGGCGTTATCTCTGGCGATCAAAAGGGCGGCGGGGTCCAGCTCGATCCCCATCGCCTCGGCGCCCATCAGGGCGGCCCCGATGGCCAGCGTCCCGGTCCCGCAGCCCAGGTCGCAGACCCGTTCCAGCTCACCTCGCAGATGGGCCCAATAGAGCAGCTCAGAGGCCACCGAGGGGGGGGTGGTGTACTGCTCCATCTCCGGCACGGGCTCGGAGAAACCCTCTAACCGCTCCAAAACCATCTCCAGCCTTCTCTTTTTCATTGTATATAATGTATAACATTGTGTACTTTGAGTAAATCCGACCTAAGGGAGGTTTTTTTTTCGGCTGATCTCGTTCTCCGATCTAACGCAAAGGCGCAAAGGCGCAAAGGGTGTTATCATTCTTTGCGCCATTGCGTCCTGGCGTCTTTGCGTTCTCGGTAGTTGTATATAATGTATAACATTATGTACTCAGAGTAAATCCGACCTAAGGGAGGATTATCTCGTTATGTTGATGGAGGATATATATGAAGTAAAGGGGTCAGGTTCTCGACCATGCCCGTCCGGAGATGGTGCGGAGCAGAGCAGAGGTCCGTCTGCGTCTCCTGGATCTGCCTGCTGGCGGGAGAACCTGGGGTCCATATCATCACCGAGCTCGCGGGAGGCGCTGGGATGAACGGGCTATCGGATCCGGAAGAGTCCGCCCTCATCACCGTCGTCTAAGTTCGGCAGTTGTCTCCTCATGATGCTGATTGTTTCTTCATGATGCTGAACCTGTTCTTCGCGGTGGGACCTTTCCCGATGGACTGTGCGAGCTGGTCTCCAAGGCTGAGACGGTCATAATTAACGTTGATCGCAGATATGTACTCGGTGGGGACGCACCACGAACCGGTATCGTTGACATCGTTGCCACAGGGATCGGTGGCGTTGGCCACGACGGTGTTTGTAATATCCTGACCAAGATCGTCCAGTCCAACGGTATATTGGAAGGTATTCTCTACATGAGAGCCGGGTTCCAGTCTGTCGGAGAACGTCTCTCTGTCCAGGCCCAGCCTCGGATCGGTGACGTTCACATCGGTCAGGTTGACGTTGCCCTCGTTGGAGACGTTGATGGTATAAGTGATGGTATCTCCCGATCTCGCGGTCTTCCCGTCGGGGCAGGGACCGTAGTCTGCGGTCTTGGTTATGTTGAGGACCGGAGTGTAGACGGTGGGTACGCACCAGGATGAATATACATCTTCGGTGGGGTTGCCGATGGGATCAGTGGCGTTGGCGGTGACGGTGTTATTGATGGGACCACAGATGTCTTTCTCGGTGACCGTATAGGTGCCGCGATATGTCCAGGTCTCGCTGAGGTTGAGCCAACCATCATTGTTATCGTCGCCGGAGGGACCGGTCAGGTGGTCGATCAGGCTGTCAGATACGTTCACCTTGGTCAGGTTGACGTCGCCGCAGGAGACGGTGATGGTATAGTTGATGGTATCACCAGGTCCTGCCGGGTTCTCGGGGCAGGGGCCGTAATCGGCCTCTTTGTAGATAGATGGGACCAGGGGGCCTATTATTATGGTAGGTATACTGTGGCTTGCTTCATCTCTCAGGACGCTACTGCAGGGGTCGGTGGCGTTGACGATGACCGTATTGTTGATCCAGTGCTTTCCGAGGACGTCTTCATCGGTGACCGTGTAGATGCCCCTGTAGGTCCAGACCTCGCTGAGGTTGAGCCAACCATCACCGTTATCGTCGCCTGAATGATCGGTCAGGTGGCCAATCAGGGTGTCGGTGACGTTCAGATCGGTCAGGCTGACGTTGCCCCCGTTGGTGACGTTTATGGTGTAAGTGAGCTTATCGCCCGGTCCTGGTGGAGCGGTGCCGGGATCATAATCCGAGGTCTTGGTGACGTTGAGGGCCGAAGTGTAGACGGTAGGTACACAGTAGCTCGCTTCCACGTCGGGTAGGGGGTTACCGCAGGCGTCGATGGCGTTGGCGGTGACGGTGTTATTGATGGAACCGCAGACGTCCATCTCGGTGACGGTGTGAGTACCTGTGTAGGTCCATACCTCTCCGGGGTTGAGCCAGTCGTCATCACCGACGTCGCCAAAGGGACCATCGAGATCGACCAGGGTATCGGTGACGTTCACCTTGGTCAGGTTGATGTTGCCTGGGTTGGAGACGTTGATGGTGTAGGTGATGGTGTCTCCAGATATCGCGACTTTGCCGTCGGTGCAGGGTCCATAATCGGCGGTCTTTGTTACCGATATTTCTGAATTGTTTATTACTTCAGTTATGTTTATGTCCTCTATGATGCATTGCGATCTGATAAACGTTACCGACGCATTATTTAAAACAGGTCCGCTGGCCATCTCATCCGGGAGGACGGTTATATCGCAGACGATAACATCGCCACGCTTGAAAGGCTCTGTGGTATCTATCGATACCGAATGCGTCTTGGGGTCATATATCGGCACCAGGCCAGGCCAGTCGCACCAGGCAGAGACAAAAGAAACCTTCTCCGGCAATGTGTCACATATCGTCAAATTGCGTACATCCATGCAGCCGGTATGCTCTAAACGTATCGTGTAATTGAACTCTGTACAGGCGGCTACACTATCTGGCGCTATTTTCTTGAGATGTAACGGACGTGTTACGTTTATGGGGCCTGGGAGGGGTAGCGTCTTGTTTATCCTCGTTCCGTCGGGAGATTCGTAGCTAATATACGAGTGATCGTCGTTGGTTACGAACGTTCCCGCCCATTGTGAGGTTATATTGATCTGAATATTCCATGTTTCGTTAAATCTAAGAATATCTTTTTCGAATTCGATCTTTTGGGTACCGTTCGGGAACGTGGTGCATCTATCTCCGGGGCATCCACCCAGGACGGTGAAGACTGGAGATAGGTATTCCACTACGATCAGATCGGTCGCAGCATGTATGTGCCGATAGATATGGAGATAGATATCTTCGAGATCTTCGGGTGTCGGAGATTCGTAATATCTGGTCTCATCACTTGCAATATCCTTCAAAAGAGTTCTGCTGAAGACCGCGGTTGCGTTGCTGCAATTCTTTTCTACCCCCCCGAAAAATCCTACTGTAAATATCGTTGTATTGTTATCTTTCGATTTTTGTGCCTCGTTCTTCGCATAATCGGTACATATTGTATCACTTACTGGACAGTTATCATGACCACACCACCTGCTTTCATAATTATCTTCTGTAACGTCGTCCTTGTAAAATGTTGCTGTGCCATCGGTGAAGAGGACTATGACCTCGATCGACTCGTCGGTGCTCTTGTCGAGCTCTTGCTGAGATATCCTTATGCCTTCGCCGATATTGGTACCGCCCCGCCACTCTTCTGGAGGGATAGCTAAATTATCGATCGAGTCGAGTATGGCTGTGGCGTTATTGGTCAGGTTCTGCTCCAGAGTGGCTATACTATTATAGGAGACAACGCTAACGTTGTTGCTAGAAAAGTTGACCGAGCCGACGAAGGTCTTTGCAGCACCCTTCGCATAATCGATTATCTCTATATTATTGTATTCATCTTTCATGCTGAGAGATGTATCGATGACGAGCACGATGTCAGCCGAGGGCTCGTTCTCCGGAGTGACGTTGATCCATATCCTGGCATCGTCACATGCAACCATATCAGAAGGTGTTACCACTTTGGTAACGTTCATCTCGATCTCCGGATCCCCTCCACAGACGGCAACAAGGAATATGGCTCCTAAAAATAATATGGCCAGACATGTTACCCACGTTGGGTTATTTGGTGGTGAATTTACACCAACAAAATCTCGTGGTATGTTCATTCATGAGTCCCCCTAGAGTCCAAAGTAGTAAATATATACTCTTAACATCCATCATAAAGATAAATTAGCCCGCATCTGAGTACAGATCCGGGCTGGAATGGTCATATTTTGGGTCCATCGGCTACTCCGGCCAATTATCATCAGTCACGTGTGGAATTATCGAACTCTCGTGTAGCTTGATCGACTTCTTGATCTCGAATGCACCCTCGAACCACTCCTGGGTATTTACATCTTTGTAAAATATCTTGTGCATGTTGGCGTTGGTTCCCCAGGTCCCGTTGAAGGCGTTCGCGGTATCGAGGCCGACGGTATGGGTGATCGTCGAGTTGTTGGTCGAGCCGAAGAAGGCTTTCTGGTCTTTCTCCAAGTGCTGGACGTCGAAGATCTCCTGTATCTTTGCATTTATGCCGCCGTAAAGCCTCTTCGACTCCAGAAACTTCTCGCCGGTCAGGCTCGAGGACATGGCCTCGCCATCGAAGGTCATCTTGGTGTTCTCGTAGAAGTTTAACGATTGATTCTTGTCCGGATCGCAAGGCAGTGTCTGATTGAGCGGTTTTTGCGAGTAGAGATGAGTTGAGTCGATCTCTATGTGAGCCGTCTTTTGTGGATCGAGTTCATCGTAGTTGGTCATCGTCTCCCGGTAGTTCAGGGCTATATGCCTGTCTATTATGATACTCTCCCTCCACATGGTACCGTTTCCGCTGACCAGCTGATGCTCACAGAACTGCTCGTATTGTATCGGTTCTGGGAGAGGCGGGTTAGCCACCGCTATACCACAGGCTAAAACTAATGCTATTGCTGCTACTCCCTTCATTGTTATCCTACTCCAATATCTGGTCGTGTCCACTGGGAACTGAAAGCTTTATATACTTTTAGCACAATTCAGACTGTGAGGGAGTAGCTTTGCAGGATGAGTT
>DAOG01000015.1 GCA_002501765.1 Methanosaeta sp. UBA204 | reverse complement strand
TAAGCGAATTTTGTCCCAAGGCCTAGTGCATACGGCATTTTTTTTATCACCTCCTTTTCGTTATTGATACTTCTATCATCGCGCCCCACCTCGGCACTCTGATGCACTTACCACAGTACCCTGCTATGCTGCGAAGCTTGCGTAGCGTTTTTGATTGTACATAAAGTATAACTTTATGTGCTAGTTATACTTTATGTACTAAGACAAATGAAAAAGCCATCGCCAACATAAGGGGCGCGGTTCAGGCGTACACCGCTGCCTTGAAAGAAGATGACCTCGCAGTTCCCGTACATCACATTCAGCATGCTGCCGAGCAGAACCACCAGGAAGCCTGACTATATGGACACGCTCAAGATCCTGAAAGAGCACGAGAAGGAGATAAAGAAGCGATTCAGCGTCCGGAAGATTGGGATCTTTGGCTCCCATGTCCGGGGCGAGGAGAAGGAGACCAGCGACGTCGACGTCCTCGTGGAGTTCGAGGATCCTACCTTCAGAAACTTCATGGGCCTGGTCTTCTTCTTGGAAGAACTCTTCGGGAGGGATGTGGACCTCGTGACCACCAGAGGACTGAGCCCCTACATCCGGTCCCACGTGGAGAAGGAAGTGGTCTGGTCTGAATAAAGATGCCGCCTTCTTGAGACATATCCTCGACGAGATCGAGTTCCTGCTCTCGGAATGCGAGGGTGTGGACGCAGAGGATTTGATGAGGGATCGGGTTCTCAGCAGAGCTTGTGTCAGGAGCCTAGAGATCATAGGCGAAGCTGCTAAAAACATATCCCAAGAGCTGAAGGATAGACACCCAGAGATCGAGTGGAGGCTCATCGCCGGGATGAGGGACAAGCTCATCCACCAGTACTTTGGGGTCGATTGGGATGTGGTCTGTAACGTCTTGAAAACCGAGATAAGGCCACTCAAAGCCGAGATCGAGACCCTGCTTCGGGAGGTGGTGATCTAACCTTTGGCACGGTGCACCAGTCAGTCCAGAACCTCCTCACCGACTACGCCAAGGTGGTGGGGCTCAAAGAAGTGCGCCAGCCGTCAAGGACGGGCCGACGGAGCAGAACGCGCCGGGGAGCTACCTGCACGCTTATGTGTGTTCGTATCCGATGGATCGGTTCGTGGATGGGGGCAGAGAGTACGGGGTGAGGCGGAGGGGGCATCGAGAGGGCGTGATCTACTCTCTTTGCAGAGGTTGTGGCGAGCAAGCGGCGAGGATCGGCTGGGTTCTTGTGCGCGCGTTCGAGAAGAGTATGAAGAAGAAGCCAACGTCCCAACCACTCCACACCCGCATTAAAATGCGGGGCATCCCATTTGCTATATGCTTTTTTTTTCACTTCTTTTATTCTTTTCACCACTTCAAATCTCATCGTCTCACTCTAAATTTCTTTTCATCCAATATAATCAAACACTTGCCCAGCTCTTCTATGTTTACCGTTCTTAAAAATTTTTCAAGCACCTGATTGACTCGTTCAACGGTCGGCAAACGGACTCTTAAAACAATTATTCCGACTTCTTTTCTCTTAGAAAAATAGTAAATCCGCCCGAAATCAAGGTCTAAAGTTATTACAAATCGGTCTTCCTCAATTGCCAGACTTATAATGGTTTCGTCATCAGACCCTTTTAGATGTTCAGGGACGCCTTTCACATCATAGCTCAGTTCCTTCAAAAACTTGATAGTGTGGTGAGAGATATTCTCATCCACAATGAATTTCACGCTTCGACCTCTATAACCTCTTCTCCCTTAAGGATCTCCGAGGCATACTCTATCGCCGCTTCTATGTCCTCTCTCTTCAAGTCTGGATAGGTTTCCATTATCCTCTCGAAGTCATATCCTGCAGCTAAGAGTTCTAATATCAAATATACAGGTATTCTCGTTCCTTTTATCACAGGCTTCCCGCATAAGATCTTAGGATTTATTTCGATATGGGTCATTTTGTTTCTTCTCCTCCTTTAATTTATATTAATGATTCCCTGTTATTAAATAAAAGTCATGGTATACCCGCACAAATGTACGAGGCCCGTATATAGTGCTTTCAGGATTATCTCCTGCTATACTCGTATGTATTATGAGCTGAGATATACTTTTCAACAATATCCCAACCACTCCAGACAGAGCCGTGGTAACAGCCTGGTGCCATCTCCGCGCCATTCTTCCAGGCCTGAGAGTCCTTTTCTTAGTCTTTTATCACTTCTTCCTCTTATGCTATAAAACTTACGGGTTACTTTGGTGAGTACTTTATGAAGAAGTATATGCAATCCAGATTAACTGCCATCTCGATGGTCTCAATATCCCGTTACAGAGTACCTACTTCGTAGACGCGATCTTTATCACGTCGCCGTCCTTCAGCTCGTGCTTCTCCCCAAGCCTCCTCTTCGTCCTGGCGTCTATGGCGAAGAGGAAACCATCCCCGATATCGGAGTGGACCTGGTAGGCCAGATCTTTGGTGGTGGGCCCTTTCTTCATCAGGTAGGCGTCTGGAAGGACGGCGCCGTTCTTGTCCGTCCACTTGTTCTCGTCCTCCACCGGGAAGACGGCGATGTAGTCCAGAAGGTCGAAGACCGCCCGGTTCATGCACTCCTGAACGCCGGTGCACTTTCACTGTGCAAGAAGCGCTCTTATGTTCTCCAGGCCAGCCTTCTGGGCCTTGTTCAGGTCGGCCCCGCGCCCGGAGCCTGGAGCCGCCCGGGTTTGACCGGCCGACGAATAAGATGGGGCCGGATAGTTACGCATGATCGTTATCGATGAACGTGATGGCCGGAGTTCTGCCCACGAGCACGATCATGATCAGGTGATTCCAGGCGCTGGGGTATGTGGAGGGCAAGGTCGTGGGGGAGGACCCTGTGGCGGCAACGGGCAAGACGATCCGGGGGCACGAGTTTCACGACTCCCAGATGGACTGCGCCCGGGATGCCAGGTTCGTGTACAGGTTCACCATGGGCAAGGGGATCCTGGACGACACGGACGAATGGAGCAAAACGCGCCGGGGAGCTACCTGCACACTAACGTGTGTTCGTATCCGATGGATAGGTTCGTGGAGGGGTGCAGGGAGTACAGGGAGAGGTGTAGGGGCATAACTAGTGTCCTGTCATCTAAGTAATGTCGTAAAGACGATCGTCGTTCCCGATGGGGATGGAAAGCCGTGTCCACCACGATGGGAGAGACTTCTTCCACATTCATC
>DAOG01000082.1 GCA_002501765.1 Methanosaeta sp. UBA204 | reverse complement strand
TAGCTCCGGGGTTACTATGAGCCCCCTCACAGAACCGGACTTGAGGTTTTCCCTCATCCGGCTCTTCAGGAGAACCTCCCTACCTTTTGTTGTATAGGTCATGGGTATAGTTTTGTTGTCATCCTTACACCGCCTCAGAGTGCGGAGGATGTTTCCCCATCCCAGTTTTCCGTGTAGGTTATGGGTACAGTTTTGTTACCGTCCTTACACCGCCTCAGAGTGCGGAGAATGTTTCCCTGCCCCAACGGTTTTCCTGCCAGCCCCTTCCCTCTACAGGCATTACCCTGCCTCATCGGTACTATGAGCTGGTCCGACTCCCAGAGTGTCATTTGTATGATCTTACCGTTCATAGGCTTGATCCCGCATACTCCCGAAGGAGAACACTCTGGGCCTCCCGAGTTCCGGTAATAACCATTTGATACCGTGCCATGGTCTCAGACCCCGTCGGGCTCGCATCGCCTCGCCAAAATGTCCCAGAATTAGGATGAACGGCGATGAGAGTACTGCCTTCCGTCAAAGCCAAAACGTCGGCCACCGACACGATGCACATTTCGAGGCTCAATCCCTTCACTTCCGTTACGGCCCAGTATCCCATTCCCTTGGCTTCACAACAGCCCGTTACCGGACTGGGTGCAAGGTTCAGTTCTGAGGTGGTGGCTAGCCTTTCCTCAAGCTGGATTTTCACCAGCTGGTTATTACAAGCTTAGCTCGGCGCACAACTTTATGTGCTCAAATAAATGTGAGCGTAAGCGAACATTTTCTTGCTGTGGTGGGTGGCTGACATGAACTCTCATGAAGATCATCTCTTAGGAAACGAGCATAACGTTTCAGAAGTGAAGAGGATAACGTGGGTCAGCTTGGCCGCAGACCTGTTCCTCTCTGCTCTGAAGTTCGCAGCAGGGATCCTGGGTAACAGTCAGGCGTTGGTAGCAGACGCGGTTCACAGCCTCTCGGATACCATAACCGATGTTGCGGTCCTGGTGGGCGTCCGGTTCTGGACGAGGCCACCGGATGCGTGTCACCCCCATGGACATTGGCGGATCGAATTCTTGGTGGCCTTTTTCATAGGCCTATTGATGGCGGCAGCGGCCCTGGGTCTGGCTTACAACGCCCTGATAAGCGCTCCGGTGCGGGCCGACCCACCCCGGTGGATAGCCTTCTGGGCAGCGGTCGTCTCCATGGTCTCCAAAGAACTCCTCTACCGTTGGGCCGCCTCTGTTGGCAGGCGGATCAATTCCGCGGCCCTCATCGCCAACGCCTGGCACCATCGTTCAGATGGGATTAGCTCGATTCCAGCGGCCCTGGCCGTGATAGGTGCGGTTCTGGTGCCCGGTATGGCCTGGCTGGATAGGGCAGGTGCGGTAGTCGTCTCCCTCATCATACTCCATGCGGCCTGGAAGATCATCAGGCCATCAATAGAGCAGCTCATCGACAGGGGCGCCCCGGAAGACGTTCGTATGGAGATCACGCGGCTGGCATCTTCCACCCAAGGAGTCAAAGAGGTTCATGCCATCCGCAGCCGCCACATAGGATATGGCTGGCAGGTCGATCTTCATGTCCTGGTCGACCCTGACCTCACCGTGATGGAGGGGCACAGGATCTCAGAAGAGGTAAAGCAGCAGCTCATCGGCTGCATCTCAGACGTGGTGGACGTGGTGGTACACCTGGAGCCTTACGATGGAGAGAGGAGATGATTAAGTCAGAGTCCGGAACGGTTGAGTTGAAACGGTGGATGTGATAACTTGAATCCTGAGATTATATTGCTGCCCCTGGCGGTGGTCATCGGATTGATCATGGCCACCATCTTCGATAGGGGGACTGGAACGAGCAAAAGAGGGCTGGCAGGTGCCACTATCTCTATCACCGCAGAAGATCGTGAGGAGAGACCTACCTACGTCACCACCATCTTCCTGGCGCTGTTGATGGGGGTACTTTTTGGGGGCCACATCGAATATCTCGCTGGTGCCCACGGTTGGCTTTGTCACGGCTCTGGCTCTGGCGTCGGCCTGGTGGTGATACTCTCTACGCTGATGGGCATGATCTACGGGGCGGTCATTTAGGAGTTTAGAAAATCTCTTGAATTTCATGGATATTCAAAACTCAGATGGAATAGCAGGGGGATAGATATGGTGAAGATAGAAGTTTTGGGAACCGGATGCTCCAAGTGTAATATACTGGCCAAGAATGTGGAGAAAGCGGTCAAGGAGATGGAGATCGAGGCGGAAGTGGTGAAGGTGGAGAGCCTCCAGGATCTCATGAACCGCGGCGTCATGATGATCCCTGCCCTCTACATCAATGGAGAGGAGAGGGCGGTTGGCCGAGCACCATCGGTGGAGGAGATAAAAGAGCTGCTGAAGTGAAGTCTGAAAATGGACAAGAAAATGCTCGCTTACGCTCACATTTACTTGAGCACACAAAGTTATACTTTATGTACAAAAACAAAGAGAAGCGTCTCTCTGAGGCCACAGATACCATGCTCTTCGCATGCTCTACGTCGGCCAGATAGCGAACAAGGCCACTATAGACTTGTCCGAGGAGTTCCCAAGATCCAAGTCCGCCTGTCTGGCCGGGACCGGCGGACACGTGGGCAGCCTGATCGAATCGGCAAAGGCAGCAGAGAGCATCGTGGCCATCGATGAGCGTCCTGTCCGGCGTGGCTTTACCCTGATGATATTATCTCGCCCTACCAGAACACATATCCGAAATACCTGGCGGCGAAGACCACCCCCACGATTATGATCATCAAGCCGAAGATCTTGGTGATCCATTCTCCTATCGTGAGATACTCTTCACCGATCTTCCCGCCGAAAGACCTGGTGAAGGTGGCGATGGGGATTATGGGCACGCCGTGTCCCACCCCGAAGACGAAAAGCATCAGACCGGCGGTTAGGGGCGGGATGTTCTGGGCCATCAGCCAGATGAGAACCGGGAAGATCAAGGATATGGCACAGGGCGCCCAGCCAAGGGCGAAGAAGACACCCAGGGTGAAGGCCCCTATGAAGGCCGAGTATTTGAACAGCTCAACAGAGATGTTTATGACCCGCACCATGGGGCTATTCTTCGGTCTCCCCACCTCCACTCTCAGTGGGGGGAGACGAGATGTTATGGGCTCGATGATATCTCCGAGCGGCTTAATACTGGTGATACCCAGCCCGATCATGAGGATCCCTGCAGCGAGGTCGAAGAAGCGGGCATCTCTGACGAATATGCCTACGTTGGATATGAAGAGGCCGAGGAAGAAGAAGATCACCGCCATGCCAGCGGTGAAGGCTATCCCTATCATCAGCCCCTCTCTGGATGATGAGACATAATCATCACCGTCCGGTGCCTCCGGTGCCTTTTTTCTGCGAGTGGTCATGATGTAGAAGAAGACAGCGATCAAGAGGGCCAGCGAACATGGCGAGAAGGATGTGATTATGCCCAGGGCGAACATCCCCAAGAAGGAAATCTTCTGATGCGATATCTCGCCTTCCAGTCCTATCCATTCCCCACTCTCCAGAGATACTATTTTGCCGTAGAGCATCTCAGCGTCCTGAATTCCGTCTATATTCCCTCGTCCCATCTGGTACACATGGTACACGCCTGCGACCTGGCCTTCTTTATCGATCAGGAGGATGGTGGGGTTGGAAAAACCGCCCTCGAAGTTGGAATAATCGATATATTTCCCAGCGATATCGTACGGCTCGAAGTCTTCGGCCCAGATCCAGCAGACATCGACGCCCCACCAACTCTCTGCCAGAGATCTGCCGTCCTTGGAGAAGGGGTTCTTCCTTATATTCAGGGTTATGAGGTTTACGCCGGGATGATCATCCTTTAATTTCTGAAGTTCCTCGACCTGTGCCTTGATCGACTCTTCGCACTCAACACATAACGGAACTTCTATGTTTGTTATGTGAAGGATGACCACCTCGTCTCGATAATCGCTCAACGATAATGGGTCACCGTCTAGATCCACCGTCTGGAAGTCAGGTGCCGGAAACACTTGCCGCGTCGAGCCCAAAAGAGAGTTATACGGAATGATGGTTGCCAGAACGACAACAAGTGTGACAATACCCACTATCAAAAATGTTTTCTTATCAGGCCGCATTGGCGTTCACTCGTTCCAGTCGCCGGAGTTCGCCTCGTGGTAGCCGATGGCATCCTCCAGATAACTCCGGACCCAGCTCTCGCCGGAGGCCTTCTTGACGCTGTGCCATCCCACCACGACGTTCCCGTCATCGTCTCGGACCAGGGTCAGCACTATGGTCAAGGGGGCATAAGCAATTCCCCCGTCGGGGTTATAGACGTCATCAAGACCCCTTGCCCTCTCGTCGCTCCCGTCTGCCATTATGTTGCAGTAGGTTACGTTGGAGCCGAGATCTTCCAGGACCTGATCGATGTCGGATTCCTGTTTTGTACAGTCCTTACAATTCTTTATGTGCTCCAGGATGAGGACCGGTTTATCTTCCAGGGCGTCCAGGACCCACCGGGGATGGTCTACCTCAGCGCCTGCATCGGCATGCTGATCCGGATA
>DAOG01000101.1 GCA_002501765.1 Methanosaeta sp. UBA204 | reverse complement strand
TGCCCCATGTCTCGGGTAGTTCCTGCATAGTGAAGTCCCCCGATAGTGGTTTAGGTACCTGAGTAGTTACAGTATAACAAATCAAAAGAGAGTGGGCAGCCTCTCAGGGCACCAACCGTCTCCTGTCCCTGGGGAAGAGCACGGCGTCCCTGATGTTCTCCAGATCCAGCATGGTCAGTACCAGCCGTCCCAGTCCCAGACCCCAGCCCGCGTGGGGAGGCATGCCGTACATGAAGGACCGTAGGTAGAACTCGAAGCCGTCGGGGTCCATGCCCTGATCTCTTATCCTCTTCACCAGCAGATCGTAGTCATGGACCCTCTGGGCACCGCTGGCCAGCTCCATCTTGGGATGCATCAGATCGAAACCCTTGCTGATCTCCGGCCTCTCCTCCTCGGGCTGGGTGTAATAGGGCTTGATCTCCGTGGGCCACTCGGTGATGAAGTAGTGCTCGCCCATGGTCTTCCCGATGGTCTTCTCAGCCTCGGTGTCCAGATCGTCGCCCCACTCGATCTCGGCGTCCCGGTCCTCGTTGGCCATCTCCAGGGCCTGGGTGTAGGTCACCCTCCGGAAGGGCGTCTTTGGGACTTCCAGCTCGATTTCCAGAACCTCCAGGTCGTTCGTGCAGCTCTGGGAGACGTATCTGTAAGCCCGGGCCACCGCCTCCTCGAGGAGACGCATGACCTCGTGGTGGTCCGCGAAGCTCACCTCGACATCGATGGATACCGCCTCGTTGAGATGCCTCCTGGTGTCATGCTCCTCGGCCCGGAAGATGGCCCCTATCTCGAATACCCGGTCCAGGCCGGCCGACATCAGGATCTGCTTGTAGAGCTGGGGGCTCTGGTTGAGAAAGGCCTCCTTATCGAAGTAGCTGATGGGAAAGAGCGCGGTCCCGCCTTCGGTAGCGGTGGCTACGATCTTGGGAGTACAGACCTCGATAAACCCGTTCTCATAGAAGAAGTCCCGGAGAGACCGCATCACTGCGCTCTCTATCCTGAATGCGGCTAGAGCCGAAGGCCGTCTCAGGTCTACAAACCGGGAATCGAGCCGGGTGTCCAGATCCGCCCCCACCTTGCCGGTGGGATCCATGGGAAGGGGAGATTCGGCCTTGCTCAGGACTGTGATCTCCGTGGGTATTATCTCGTAGCCTCGGGGGGCTTTTTGCTCGGCCTTGACATCTCCCTTCACCAGCACGATGGTCTCTCTGCTCAAGTGCCTGACCGTCTCCGTGAGACTTTTATCTACTCTCTTGGCCGCCAGGGTCACCTGAGCGAAGCCCTCTCGGTCACGCAGAATGAGAAAGCATATGCCGCCCAGATCTCGTATCTCATGTGCCCAGCCTGCCAAGGAGACCTCGGCACCGGCCATATCCGGTCGTATGTCACCCGAATAATGAGTCCTGAGAATCAAATAACGTCACCGATGGGAGGATAGGCTTCTGGTATAAAAGCCGTCTGCAACCCCCAACGCGGTCCGGTGGAGGAGACAAAACACGAGGGAGAACGAGTGGATCCCCCCATCGGTCGGATCCGCACAAAGTACACAATGCTATATATTATATACAATCCAAAAAGCCAAATAGGATACGAAAGACTTTAAGACACTTTGAGATAATACCACGGTATTACTTGCTAACCCAAATAACGACAGAGGTATCCGATGGATTTTGATCAAGGGTGGATAACCACCATCCACGACTTCGGTTATGACAAGACCGAGATCAGCAGGCTCCTGGAGGCGTTCTCGGAGAATAGACCGGTAGGTTTGGTCCTGCCCGTAGCCTTCAGAGGGATGGAACAGAAAACCCTACCCCGCATACTATCCGAACTCAACCGGACGAACTTCCTGAACCGGGTCACGGTGGCGCTCTATGCCGAGTCCAAAGAGGAGTTCATCAAGGTGACTCGCTTCTTCAAGAAGCTGGAGATCCCCCACCGGATTATGTGGTGCAACAGCCCCAGCGTGATGGAGATCGTAGACGACTTGCTCCTCGAGGGCATAGACATCACCACCCAGGGAAAAGGGAGAGACTGCTGGCTTGCCATGGGAGCGGCGTCCCTGGACTCCTATGCCATAGTGATGCACGACGCAGACATCGTGAACTACTCCTACGAGATGCCCATGAGGCTGGCCTATCCATTAGTGAACCCAGCTCTGGACTACTTCTTCAACAAGGGATACTATACGAGGATAGGAGGCGATCCGCCCACCTTCTACGGCAGGACGACCCGTCTCTTCGTCTGGCCCATCATCGAGGCCCTGATGGTCAAGGCCGACTGCGCCATGGACCTCCCCCGGTATATGCTCAGCTTCAAGTATCCGCTCTCGGGAGAGATAGCTCTCACCTCAGATCTGGCCCTCAACATCAGGACGCCCATGGACTGGGGCCTGGAGGTGGGGACCCTCTACGAGGTCTACAGGTCTGCAGCAAGGAAGAGGATATGCCAGACCGACCTGGGATTCTTCGAACATGAACACCAGGAGCTGGGATCGAGCCGGTCGGGAGGTCTGCTCAAGATGGCCAGCGATATCCTGATCGCCCTGCTCAAGGCCCTGGTCGAGGTCGATGCACTGGACATATCGCCATCCTTCCTGCACAGCCTCAGGGTGATCTACCGGAGGAAGGCCCAGGACGCCGTAAGGCAGTACCACGCCGATGCGGTCTGCAACCAGTTGAGCTACAACCGTCATGGAGAAGAGAGCCTCGTCGAGGCATTCGAGACGATAATACTGGAAGCAGGCCAGGAGTGCTTCACCACGCCCCGGCTGGCTCATATTCCTGACTGGCGCAGGGCTACCTCTGCCATACCATATCTGAGGAGAAAGCTCGTGGATTCGATAATAGAAGACGAGAAGTCGGTATCAGAAGGCTGAAACCTTCATATTTGTTACCGGAGGAAGGAGAGTTGAAGTACGTAGTATTCACCGATATGGATGGAACCTTGCTAGATCATGATACGTATTCGTATGACGCTGCACGCCCGGCGCTGGAGCTGTTGCGAAGAAGAAGGATACCTTTGGTGATCTGTACCAGCAAGACCAGGGTGGAGATTGAGAAGTTCAGAGTGGAGCTAGATATATCAGACCCTTTCATCAGCGAGAACGGTGGAGCCATCTTCGTGCCCAGGGGCTACTTCGCGACGCCCTTCGAGCATGACAAGGAGACCGGAGAGTATCTGGTAATTGAGCTGGGAACTCCCTACGACCGGCTCAGAAAGGCCTTGAGCGAGGTGGCCAGAGCCACAGAGTACGAGATAAGAGGCTTTGGGGGCATGACGGCCCAGGAGGTCTCTGAGGACTCCGGCCTCGACATCGAGTCCGCGAAACTTTCCAAAGAGAGAGAGTACGACGAGCCCTTCAAGATAGTCTCGAAGGACGAGAGATGCTCGAAGAAGGTCCGAGAAGAGATCCAGAACCGCGGCCTGAGCTACACCACCGGGGGCCGGTACAGCCACATAATGGGCGACAACGATAAAGGTAAAGCGATCTCTATATTGACCGATATCTTCAGGCACGAAGATGACGAGCTGACCACCATAGGCCTGGGAGACAGCCTGAACGACCTGCCCATGCTGGAGGTGGTAGACGTGCCTGTCCTGGTCCAGAAACCAAACAAGACCTACGAGCCGGGGATAAAGATAGACGTGAAGCGCGTCGGCGGTGTGGGGCCAGAGGGCTGGAACAGTGCCTTGATGGAGATCTTAATGTAGATCACATGAACAAGTAAATGCTCGCTTACGCTCATATTTACTTGAGCACATAAAGTTATACTTTATATACAACTAAGAGATGATTGGAAATCGACCGGAGGTATCTTGGTGGATGTCAGAAAAATAGTTTCAGAGGCGTTCCTCATGGCGATTATCGAGGGCGTCAGGAAAGACGGCCCGGAGAAGACCTTCGAATGGATAGAGCACGTCGCAGATAACCTGGGAGAGAAAGAGGGGCCTGGTCTGGAGGGCGATCCCAAGGGGAGTCTCAACTGTCTTCACATCTGTCCCTTCGCCAACGCCCTCCAGGAGTTCCTGATCAAGTACGGCGAGACACCGCCCGAGTTCATGGCCCTCCTCGACAGCGCCGATCGCGACGATACCTTTGCAGCTTCGAACGTCTTCTGCATATTTCATCACACCATCCGGACCAAACGCGCCGAGCTGGCGGGCAGAAAAGTCTACCACCTTGCCAGCAGCGCCAACGCAGAGAGAAAGACGGCCTATAACGAGAAGGCGATCGAGGCCGCGAATATGACCAAGGCCGATATCGACGAGCTGATGGAGAAGACGGTCTGCGTCTTCAAGTACGAGTAGAAAGGCGGTGTTGCATGAACCTCAGAGAGGCCAAAAAGCTCTACGATTCGAGCATCGAGATCATCAAGAATAACCAGCACAAAAACGGCGGCTTCTACGCCAGCCCACCAGGAACCAGGTACCCTTTCATCTACGCCCGAGATCATTCCATAGTGGTCCTAGGCGCGCTGGAGGCGGGGCTGGTGGACGAGGCTCGCAGAGGACTGGAGTTCATACTGGCCGCCCAGAAGCCTACCGGGGAGATGCCCCAGAGGTGCGATGTGGAGGGAACGGATACCAGCTACAAAGAGCTCCAGATCGACGGGAACGGCCTGGTTCTCTACGCCCTGGGAAAGTACTGCCAGAAGGTCGATTATGAGATAGCGGAAGAGTTCTGGAAGAACGTCGAGCTGGTCGTGAATTATATCCTGAAGAACAGGAACGATGAGATCAACCTGGTCCACACCATAAACAGTATCCACGAGTATCCTGCTTACGAACACGGTTTCGAGATCTTCGCCAACAGCGCATGTTGTGCAGGCCTGATCGAAGCGGTCAAGATGGGCAACGCCCTGGGCAAGGATGTAAAACGGTGGGATCAAGAGGCCGAGCTGATAAAGAGAAACATCCTCACCCGTCTTTACAACCCCCGAAAGCGCACTTTCATCAAGAACATAAGGATCAAAGAGATGGGCAGCAGGCCCCTGGGCTACGACCCCTACGCCTCGACTGTAGGCGACCCCGATGCAGCAGAGTACGCTCCCGCCTACTTCGAACTCCTGAACGACAGAGATCTGCGGGTCATAAACACGGTAAGACGGATAGACGCGGCCCTCTGGGACCAGGAGCTGGGCGGGCTCAACCGCTACCCCGAAGCCTGGAACAGAAATAACGGCGGTTATGGTCCCTGGCCCCACTTCACCTGCCAGGTGGCCAGACACTTCGTGAACATCGGCGACGACGACAGGGCAGAGGTCTACCTGGGATGGGTGGTAGATATAGCATCCGACTACATGCTTCCGGAACATCTATCGACCATAGAACGCTTCGACGAGTGGATCGATAGCTACAGCGCGGCGGGGATCATGCGGGACGATAAGGTCGTCATGATCGAAGGTATCAAGAGCCATCCCAAATGGCAGGAGGGGTTCGCCTACGTAGTGACGCCCTTGATCTGGCCTCATGCCGAGTACATCAGAGCATATAAGAGCTATGAAGATATGTTTCTGGGTGGCGAGAGTCTCCAGGCCCTCAAGAGGCAGGCCACTGTCAGCCGATAGATATCTTGTTGAAAGGGGAGTCGATAATATGGCAGATATAGAAAGAATTCCTACCGGGATCCCAGGACTGGACGAGATGATGAACGGCGGTCTGCCTTATCCTTCTACCATCCTTCTGGCAGGGGGCACCGGCACGGGCAAGACCACCTTCTGCATGCAGTTTCTCTTCAAAGGGGCAAAAATAGGCGAACGTGGCCTCTACTTCACCACCTTCAGTGAACCTCCCGAATGGATGCTCAAGTTTTTGTCCACCTACGACTTCGTGGACCCGAAGCGCTTCGGACAGGAGATCAAGTACGTGGACCTGAGCTACACCCTGGAGAAGGCCAAGGGGATGGAAGAGGTCCTGGAGGCGATCGAGTCGGAGATCGTGACCTTCAAGCCAAAGCGAATCGTCATCGATCCCATATCTGTAATGGAAGGCCTGCTCAAAGACGATTACCGGCGGTTCCTCTTCAGGTTTGCCACCATGACCAAGAACTGGCAGACTGCAACCGTAGTGACCGGCGAAGCAAAGCCTGGTTCGCCCTATCCGCTCGAACTCGCCTACATTGCCGATGGGGTGATCATCATCTACAACACCGAGGTGGGCAGATTGCGCAGAAGGTCTCTGGAGATATTGAAGATGAGAGGTACCTCTCACACGACGGGAAAACAGGCGGTAGACATATCAGAAAGAGGATTCATAATCCATCCGGGTCTGTAGTTATTATGACCGTCTCGATAAAGGATCTCATGGAGCAAGACGACTTCTGGATCCTCCTCTTCGTCCTGGGATCCTTCCTGCTCAACTGGCCGCTGCTCTCGCTGGCGACAGGAGAATCTCGCGTATTCGGCTATCCCTTAATACTGGTCTATATCCTGGTAGTCTGGCTAATTATCATCCTCTGGGTATATCTCTTCGAAAGGTGGACTCTGGATTGATCGCACCTCACATAGCTCTGGCGACGATGGTACTTTATCTTCTGCTCCTATTCGGGATAGCTCTGTATGCCTATCGCCAGAGACAGGCCGGTCGCAGCATAGTCTCCAACCCCTACGTATATGCCTTGTCCATCTGTCTCTACGCCACCGCCTGGGCGTTCTACGGTAGCGTGGGCAAAGCAGCCTCCACCGGTCTCAGCTTCTTGCCCATCTACCTGGGCCCCTCGTTGATCATGCTCCTGGGCTGGCCTCTCATCAGGAAGATGATCAGAATATCCAAAGAGTACCGGCTCACCACCATAAGCGACTTCATAAGCTTCCGGTACGGGCGAAGCTACGCCATCGGCGCTCTGGTCACCATCGCCAGCCTGATAACAATTACTCCTTATGTGGCTCTCCAGCTCATCGCCATCACCGATTCTCTCAACATCATAAGCGGCGAATATTACCCCATAGGGTCGATGCGGCTCGTCGTGACCATCCTCCTGGGGGTATTCGCCATCGTCTTCGGTGCCAGATACCTGGACCCCCTGGAGCGCCACGAAGGACTGATCGCCGCCGTGGCCTTCGGGTCGGTCGTCAAGCTGGTGGCCTTCTTAGCGGCGGGAATCTACATAGCCTACGGCATCTTCGGTGGTTACGGGGTCATAGTCGATGAGATAGCCACCTCCCCGGATTATTCTCATCTATTGCAGCCGGATTACGTATCCTGGTTCTCTCTCACCCTGATCTCTCTCTTCGCCATACTCTTCCTTCCGAGACAGTTTCACGTCATGGTGGTGGAGAACTCCGACGAGAACCACCTCAAGAAGGCCATGTGGCTCGTCCCCCTCTACATGCTGCTCATAAACCTCTTCGTACCTGCGGTGGCCTGGGCAGGTCTCCTCCTGGACACGCCGGGATCGGCCGACATGTTCATGGTCTCCATCCCCGTCGATCAGGGTAACGACCTTCTGGCGCTGCTGGTCTTCATCGGAGGCGTCTCCGCCGCCGCGGCTATGGTGCTCGTCTCCGCCGTGGCGGTGGGTACCATGATGCTGAACGACCTGGAGATGTCTCACATCATCCGCCGCATCGGAAAGGGCCGGGACCTGCCCAGCCTCCTCCTGACCATGAGATGGTTGAACATACTCCTGGTACTGGCACTGGGATACCTTTACTCTCTGCTGGTGGAGTATCATAGCCTAGTGGACATCGGGCTCATCTCTTTTCTGGCAGTCTCTCAGATAGCCCCGGCCGCGCTGGGGGGGATGTACTGGAAGAAAGGTTCCCGGCACGGTGCCATCGCCGGGCTCGTCTCCGGATTTCTGATCTGGGGCTACACCGCTCTGATCCCCTCGCTGGTCTGGTCTGGATTGATCTCGGAAAGACTGCTCACCGAGGGTCTCCTGGGGATCGGTTTCCTGCGACCTACATCTCTATTTGGTCTCCATCTGGACATGTGGACCCATGCCGCCTTCTGGTCGATCTTCGTCAACTGTCTCTTCTACGTATTATTCTCTCTCATCTACAGACCGAGCCAGGAAGAGATGGCCCTCTCCGAGAGCGTCGTGGATATCTACGAGGCGCGGCCCGAGCTGGCGCTGAGCGAGAGGAGGATGATCCGGGTGGGGACGGTAGACGAGCTGGAGACCACCCTGGCCAGGTATATCGGAGAGGAGAAGGCAAAACGGGAGGTGGACTCGAACCTGGCCGAGCTGGGTACCACCAGAGAGCGCATAGACGCTAAACAGCTCATGATCCTCCGAGAAGTGCTGGAGAAGAGGTTGACCGGGACGGTGGGTACCTCAGCTACTAGAATTATTGTGGAAGAAGAGATCTCCGTGAAGCCTGTGGTCGAGGTCGTGAGAGGCACCAAGGCCATGTACACGCTGAACCCGAGCAGGATCTACGTGATACCGGAGAAGGCCTACGAGGTCTTCACCGATCAGATAACACACGGGATAGAAGGTCTATGCATAGCATCTTCTGATCCCGATGAGATCAGGAGCAGGTGGCAGTTCACCGAGACGCCCATCATCAGGCTCAGTCATGATAGAGGGCGGGGCGAGATGTACATCGCACCCACAAACCTACCTCTCCTCTTTATAACCATCAAGTCCTTCGTAGAGAAGAGCACGAACAGCATAATACTCCTGGACAACCTGGATGACCTGATAGAGGAGAACGTCTCTGTGGTTCCTCCCTCGGAGGTCTTGGACTTCGTATACGCCCTGGAGAGCCTGGCCAGGGAGAACCGCACCAGGTTCGTCCTGAAGGTCAGACCGGAGTACGTCCACGAGAAGCTGCCTCTGGAGATCAACGAGGTGAGACAGCTCATATTCCTCTTGGGGCCCCTATCTTGCTACCTATTCAAGGACTTTGCCGACGCCATGATCGCCAGCCTGGACGAGAGCTGCAGGAGAGAGGCTATCAGAGATATCGAGGTGCTGATGGAGACCGACAGGCTCTTCGAGGGGATCAAGTGCGCCGGGCGTTCGGCCGAGATGTCGCCGGAGGCCTGTGATCCCGATATGGGGAAGAGCGTCGTCGTGAAGATAGAGCCCCACCTCAGTCTGAGCCGATGGGAGTTCTTCATGGCCATCAGATCCGTGGCGAGGGAGATCAAGAAGGTGGATCCGAAGTTCGATCCAAAGAGCGTCCTGGGTCCGCTCATGGCCAAGTACGGGCTGAAGCTCTACGAACTCGATCTGATCCCGGGCACCACCTACGTCATCGAAGAAGAGAAACCCCAGAAAAGCCTGGAGCTCTTCAGCGATCTGACCCGTCTCGGTGCGGTGGGACTCTGCATAAGCAGGTATCATCCCGATAAACTGATAGAAAGATACAACTTCCACCCAGAGAGGGTAATCTGGCTGACCCAGTCGACCGCCTATGAGGCAAAGTACAGGTGCGTCGATCCCACCAACTTCCCCCGGTTGAGTAGCATCACATCCGATTTCCTGACCAACACGAAAGAACCTCTGATACTCCTGGAAGGGCTGGGATACCTGATCACCCAGAGCAACTACGAGTCTGTGCTCAGGTTCATCCAGTCCCAGAGGGACGAGATCTCCATGAGGAAGGCGATGCTCTTCATCCATCTGGACCCCCTGGCCTTGGATACCAAAGAGCTGCACCGCCTGAAGAGCGAGATGGAACCGTTAGAGCTATGAGATATTACATCCGTGTTTTTTTATTAAGGAGATAGCAACATGATCGAGATAGGACTCGTAATACTGTTGCTGGCACTGGTTCTCGGTGGTTATCTGATCGTGAAGTCTCTCAAGGGCTTCCTGGTGAACGCACTTCTGGGCCTGATAGTTCTTTATCTGGTCAACCTGGTGACGGGTCTGGGGATCGCCTATACCTGGATCGTGATCCTGATATGTGCCCTGGGAGGGGGTGCCGGGGCGGTAATCGTGATAGTGCTCAACATCCTGGGGATCGTGTTCTGAGGATATTATCATACTATCCATACCATCTCTCTTTATGAGTAACTACTCAGGTACCTAAACCACTACCGGGGACTTCACTATGCAGGAACTACATGGGGCATACTGTAACCAAACACGGAATATAACCACAGAGTAAGCAAAGGGGCGCGGAGGGACGCAGAGGGACGCAGAGGGACGCAGAGGGGAAAATAAATG
>DAOG01000153.1 GCA_002501765.1 Methanosaeta sp. UBA204 | reverse complement strand
TATAACCGCAGAGTACGCAGAGGGGCGCGGAGGGGAAATAAATGGTTAACTGCTCTGCGTTCCTCTGCGCCCTCCGCGGTTATTTTTCTTGCCAGAAAGTACAGGATCGCAATCGGGAAACCAATCAACATACCTGAGTAGTTACAAAAGATCTTCGATCCCGTCTTCGCGGTCGCGGCGGATCGCCGTGGGCTGGATCCCTTGTGGTCAGTCTCCGGCCCGCGCCGCTTTCAGTACGAACCCGACCATCCCCTGGGAGGGGTCCCTTCTCTACCAGCTCGATTTTGGACCTGACCTTCATCACCGATTTCAGCTTGCTCACCACCATCTTCTGGATCCTGGCCAGATCCTCCAGCTCGCCGGTGAAGGCCTCATCGGTCACCTCTACCTTGATTGCGATCTCGTCCAGCTTGTGCCTCTCACGGTCGACGATCACCTGAAAGTAATCCCCGATCTCCGGGATCTTCAGGAGCACATCCTCGATCTGGCTGGGGAATACGTTGATCCCTCTGACCACCAGCATGTCGTCCGCTCTGCCCAGGAACCTGTGCAGCTTGATGCAGGTCCTCCCGCAGTTGCAGGCCTCGTCTACGAAGTAGGTTATGTCTCCTGTGTGGTACCTGATCAGAGGCATGGCCTCCTTGGTCAGCGAGGTCAGTACCAGCTCCCCTCGCTCGCCGGGAGCACAAGGCTGGCCATCCTCGTCCAGGAAAGACGATACCGGCCGCGATGAGCTGCAAAAAAAATTGAGAAGGGGTCACTTTTCCAAGCGTCCCCTGATTGACTCCACTTGCTCATTCATCCTTCCGGTGGAATAGAAATATGCAACGCCACCTATGACGAAGATTAGGAGCAAGACCGCCACGATCCACCAATCGGAGGTCTTCTCTTCTACGGTCAGGGTCCTCTGGACGCCATCGACCTCCACCGTGTAGAGCCCAACCTCCTCCGGCACGACGTACTCGAAGATCATGCTCACGCTCTCGCCGGGCCCGACGGTGACGTCCTTCGTCTCCACCGTAACCCCGTTGACCTTCAGATCCACTGGCCTGGTATCGTCGACCGTGCCAGTGTTCTCCAGGTTCGCCTTGATCTTGATCTTCTTGCCGGCCTTCGCGGTCTCGTCCATCTCCAGGCTGGCCAGACTGATGGGAGTGAGCACTACGATCTCTTTGGTGTTCTCCTCGTAGCCTTCTCTCCTGGCCTTGATGGTATGCCTGCCTACGGTATCGGAGGAATAGGAGACCGTACCCTGGTTGTCACACAGACCCACCTTCTCCTCGTCGAAGAAGACCTCCGCGTCTGGTACAGGTCTCTTATCCAGTCCGATGGTGATCTTGGTCACAAACTCTTCGCCCTTCATCACCTCAGGAGGCACGCTGATGGCCAAGACCCTCTCCTCTATGATCTCTCTCACCACGATGGTGCCCTTAGCATCGGTGTAGTCAGATTTCTTGGCCTCGATCTCGAAGCTGCCTGCGATCTTGGGCAGATAGATGGCCACGCCGTCTCCGTCTGTCGTACTTATCTCCTCACCGTCCACCGTGATGTGGACACTGCTTACAGGCTCACCCTTCGAGGCGACCTCTATGCGGATGGTACCGCCTACGACCGCTTCAGGGATCTTGAGCGTCAGAGGCTTGAGCGCTTTTTCTCTAACCTCGACTACCGGAACGACCAGCCTTCTCTCGTCGCCGACCTTGAACTTCAGGTTCTCCATGATGCTTATCGTCTTGCCCCGTCCAAGGCTGAAAGAGCCGTCGTTCTCCATGGTTATCTCGTCTTCGGAGACGCTCTCGATCTCCATCTTGCCGTAGCTCTCGCCTTCCTTCACGTCCGCCGGATCGTCAGATATCTGGAAGATGCCCTCCACGGTGGCCAGATCCTCTTCTCTGCCCCGGAAGACACTCTGGATGTGGGCCGCGATGATGGGTACGTCTTCGCCGCCGATCTCCTCCTCGTAGACGAAGGTCGAGTCCTTGACCGATCTTCCTGGTTCTACGACCTTGTTGCCCACCTCGTCGCCATCCTTGGTAATGGACAGGAAGACCTTGTTACCATCCAGGTCTACCTCTTTTATCCTGAGCTCGTACCCCTCCTCCAGCGGGAACGTGGCACCGCTCCGTACGGTGTAAGATTCGTCGTCGTCGACGAGCACCTTTCGCAGCTCTTCCTCACTTATGACGCTGAAATCGTCTGTGAACTCGGTATCGTCGTTGTATCCGGCGAAGTACTTCTCAGCCAGGAAGCCTATGACATCGTAGCGTCCCCAGCGGGAATATTCGAACTCTACAGAATCCGGCACGGTCTCGTATTCCAGGTCGCCATCGTCTATCTTGGCGCCCGAGAACCTGGCGGTGAGCGTCTCGGTACCCACGTCGTCATCTATGTCGTAGTAGAAGCCCTCGAAGTTGTATGGTGTCCAGGTGAACCTGTCGACCTCGTCCGGATCTACCATGGTGCCTCTGATCTCGTAGCTTCCGGTTCTCTTCACCACAGGCGCGAACCTGAGGGTGTCGTTATCCGCGACCAGGAAGCTGACATCGCCCATGATGGAAACCTTCTTACCTTTCCTGAGGGTGATGGAGTTATCGTTCTCCATGACGATCCGCTTGCCGGATACCGAGTCGATCTCCATATCGCCGTACTCGTCACCGGACTCTATGGAAGTATGGGTATCGGAGATCTGGAATAGTCCGTCGACTGTCACCAGGCTGGTTTCTGCTCCGGAGAAGACGTTCGATATGTGAGCCATGACCAGTGGCAGGTCATCTCCACTGAGATCGACCTCGTATTTGTAGGTCGAATCATCGATGTCACCAGGAGTTATCACTCTGCTATCGATCTCGTCACCGTCCTGGGCCAGGGAAAACCAGACCTTGTTGCCGTCCAGGTCGATCTCCTTGATCCTGAGCTCGCAGCCCTCTTCTAGAGGGAGAACAGACCCGGTGGTCACCGTGTATTCGTCATCGCTATCGATCAGAACCATTCGCAGCTCTTCTTCATCGAGGAGGCTGACCTCGTCGTCCGCCACCACCGTGCCTACGTAGCCTGCGAAGAACTTCTCGGCCATGAAACCGATGACCTGATATACTCCCCAGTCGCCGAACTCGAATGTTATATTGTTCGCGTTCGTCTCGTATTTCAGATCTCCCTCGTCGATGGATCGTTCATATTTGTCGCCGGATTTTTTCAGGTGGACCGTGAGGTTCTCGGTTCCAATGTCTTCGTCCAGGTCATAGAAGAAACCCGAGAATGTCTTGGGCGTCCATGTGTAAGTGTCCGGGTTTTTGCCCTCGCGCCAGATCCTATCGGTCTCAGAGAGCTCTATTTCTTCTTCATCTTCGTCCTCGTCTGAGGGGGGTTCTGGCGTGATCTCCTCGAGGTCACCCTCTCCAGTATCGGCTGTTACATTCCCGGAAGCGCCGACGTCATCCGTCTCGTCTCCTGTAGCGCCGATGTCACTCGTCTCGTCTCCTGTAGCGCCGACGTCACTCGTCTTGTTTCCTGTAGCGTCGGCATCACCCGTCTCGTCTCCTGTAGCGTCGGCGTCACCCGTCTCGCCACCGGAAGCGTCGGCGTCACCCGTCTTGTCTCCTGTAGCGCCGGCGTCACCCATCTCGTCTCCTGTAGCGTCGGCGTCACCCGTCTTGTCTCCGGTATCACCGACATCGCCTGTTCCATCACCAGAACTATCGTCTGATGGTGGCGCATCCGTAGGAGGCGCATCAGTTGGTGGCGCATCTGATGGTGGCGCATCTCCCACGGGATCCTCTGCCAATCCAGCCATCGGCAGGATCACCGCCATCGTGACCAGAAGCAGACAGATCGGTCTTCCCATCCTAAAGTAGCTCATGGCTCTCCTCCAAGCTTATAGCAGATTTAATTATCAGCACTATATATGATTCATGTATATTATTAAGTCTCATATACAACGGTCATTTTACCAATAGCTCTAACCTGCTTTGAGTTAAGCGTTTCGTCAAAATTATATAAGGCAAACGGGATGATATACCATCTACGCCTTATTTATGTACAACAAGTAAATCCTCCCTTCGGTCGGATTTACTTGAGCACATGAAGTTATACTTTATGTACTACAAGAAACTTTTTGAACGTGGAGACCTGCACACGTTACGATGCCTCCCCTCGTCAGGATCTCCGATATCGGCATGTACCTCCGCTGTCCCAGGCTGGTCTACTTCGAGGCTCTGGGCTCTTCTCCCTGGTCCTCGGTCCCTTCCAACATGATCCTCCGGGAGCTGGCGCTCTCGATATCCTACCTGGAACCCGGAGCCGACCTGGAAGGCTACCTCATATCGGAGCTGCGACGAGCGGAAGAAGAGCTGCCCGTGATCTACCGGGATATGATCGACCTGTCCGATCTCAAGGCCGCCGCCAGAGAGATCGAGAGGACGGTCCCCCTGATGGCGGCAGGTCTTTGTACAAAACTGGATCAAATTATTCCCAGCGAGGTGGAGGTGGACCTGCGGTCGGACCGCCTGGGATTATCCGGCAGGCTGGACAGGCTTATCACCAGGGACCCGCCGGAGCCCTCCATAATCAGGATGGGCACGCCACCCGAGAACGGTATCTGGAAAGACGACCGGATCCGGCTGGCAGGTTACGCTTTACTTCTGGAAGATGCATACGACCAAAGAGTGAATCGGGGGTTCGTAGAGTACCCTCGCGCCGGTGAGATCAGATCGGCAAAGATCAGGAGCACGGACCGAAGAAGGGTTCTCAAGATCAGAGATCGTATCCGGCAGATAAAGGAGGGCCGTCTGCCCGACCGTCCAAAAAACGCCCCCTGCGATCGGTGCCCTCTGGCGGAAAAGTGCGACTCTCGCCGATCTCTGGCATCCAAGTTCTTCTAGTGGAACGTCAAGTGTATG
>DAOG01000010.1 GCA_002501765.1 Methanosaeta sp. UBA204 | reverse complement strand
CTTCGCGTCTTCGCGTGAATAAGAAAGTAGGGGGCACGCGAAGCTGCATAAGAGCGCCAGACGACCGAAGACGCCTTCGTCACCCCTATGTCGTGGTCGATCATCAGCTGGGCAAGCTCGTAGCCGTCGATCAGGACGATCTTGGTCTGGGGGAGGGCGGTAACGTACTCTTTCGCCTATTGGATCAGGAGGTGTATCGGCGGGAGCAGATCTGCGGATCGATGCTTGAATGATGCTTATTGCGAATGCACCTCCCCGGCCAGGCTCAGGGCGGTCTTGGTGGCTATGGGACCTGCCAGCTCGAAGATTACCGTGGTGGCCACAATGGTACTGAATATCATGTCGCCCACGCCGGGGAACTGCTCCCTGGCTATCAGAGCCACGCCCAGGGCGACGCCTGCCTGGGGGACCAGCCCCAGGCCGACGTACTTTCTCACCGCCAGACCTGCCTCACCGGATATGCTCCCTCCCAGGTATGCTCCTCCAACCTTGCCCGCCACCCTGAAAACGATGTAGGCCGCTCCCAGAAGGCCCGCGTCCAACAGGAGTTCCACCTCCAGGAGAGCTCCGGCCAGGACGAAGAAGATGAGGTAAAGGGGTGTATCCACAGGATGGACTATGTCGAAGAACCGGAAACCTTCCGGGTTGATGTTGATCAACGCGACACCCAGAGCCAGGCAGGAGAGGATCACCGATATGTCCAGGGTGCTCGCCACCCCCACTGTCAGGAGGATTATGCCCAGGGTCAGGATCTCCAGGTCGGAAGGATCTTTGACCCGTCTCGAGTAGTGGTGTAGCAGCCAGGCGAAGACCGCCCCCAGGAGGAGAGAGGCCGCGATCTCGACCATCGCCATCCCGATCTCTGTGGCGAAGAGGATCCCGGTGGCCTCGCCCACGGCGACGATCTTGGCTACCACCAAGGCGATGGCGAAGAGCATCAACGACCAGGCGTCGTCCAGGGCAACCACGCCCAGGAGGGTGTCTGTAAGAGGGCCCCTGGCCTTCAGCTCTTCGATCACCATCAACGTGGCCGCAGGAGCGGTGGCCGTAGCTATGGCGCCGAAGAGTATGGCCACCTCGATCGGCTCGCCCAGGATGAAGAATAGACCCAAGGTCACCAGGATCATCGCGCCCAATGCCTCCATCACAGATATCCTGATCACTGCGCTCCTGATCTTCTTCGTGTGATCGGGGGAGAAGTTGGAGCCGATGCTGAAGGCGATGAGACCCAGGACCACGTCGGAGATGAAACCCGAGGCTGCGAGGAAGCCCTCCGGTATAATGTTCAGACCCATGGGACCGATGACTATCCCTACCAGTATGTAGGAGGTGACTGCGGGGATCTTCGCCGTGCTGAAGAGCTTGGCCGCCAGAAACCCGCCCAATATGATAAGGCTGAGTCCGAGTTCGGGGTTCATCTATCGTGCCTCGATGAGGTGTGGGGTGCAGGATGAAAGATGCGTATAGAACAAGAGCAGGATGATTCTTATCGTTTGCGACTACAACAAGAAAATGCTCGCTTACGCTCACATTTACTTGAGCACACAAAGTTATACTTTATATACAATAAAAAATGTAAGATGCGGTAGGAGGTCAAGGAGACTTCTTCCTCCCCGGTATGGTCCGATAGATCCTGGCGCCGGGCAGGATCTTCCCCTCGATCCTGAGCTTCTGTATCCTGGGACCGACGAACTCCATCCGCTGGGAGAACTGGTCCACCACCAGCTTCTCCAGCTTCTTTATCTCCACATCTTTGCCCTTGCCCATACCCGGACAGGTGGGGTTGTAGCCTATCCTGAGCAGGATATTCCCCTGGGGCGTGGAGTCCTCGGCAACCACGAATGGAAAGAGACGGCATGCCATCGGCCTCAACGAATATATCTTGCATTTGCCCTCATCGTAGAAGACGCAGGTACCGTCCTCCTTGGTCTTCATCACCGGCAGATCCAGTATCACCTTCGTCCCCGAATCCTCGACCCTGATGCTCCCCTTATTCTCCTCGTAGAGGGTGTCCGCGAACTCTCCAGGGTCCATACGGGTCTTCCGGTTGATCCTATCGATATCCTTCTCCGTGAGATAGATGAGGTTGCTCTTCTCCCAGAACTCCGTCATCCTCTCCCGGGGGACCAGGTCGCCGAACTCCTCCGGTCGGCGATGATGACAGCAGGAACCACACCTCTGGCACCCGAAAGAAGCTGCCTGGAACGTGGTTTTTATCTCCACTTTGAGCAGCAAAAAAGTTACCCCAAAAAAAAAAGAAGAAAAAAAAAAGAGGGGTCAGATCAGCCTGTTGATCGGATGGTTGGGGTCCAGGACGTCCAGGCCGAGTTCCCTGGCGCTCTCCGCACACATTATGTCGACCATGGCCGCGGCAGGGAAGATCAAGGACGCGTTCTCTGCGGGACCATATAGGTAGTAGTCGGCACCCACGATCCCCGCTACCAGGTTGGACCCGATGTCCACCGGAACGAAGGCTGGCCTGTTTGTCTTCCTGTACTTCTTCATCCAATCCCATGCCGATGCGCCGTTATGGAACCCGCCACCCACGGGAAGACCCAGCATGGCCTTCACCGCTATGATGGCCCTGACGGTAGCGCCGGAACCAGCACCCAAAGGCATGGCCGCTGTATCGACAAGCGGCCTGGTGATCCCTGCCTCCTTGGCATACTCCAGCATCCCCTTCTCGGCACCGCCTGCGGCCTGGGTCAGTACATCCATCTTGCCTTTCGTTCCCGGCTCCGTGGCGTTGAAGGCCAGGATGATGGACGAGTCGATATCGCTCTCCTTGACCGCCTCGAACTCTTCCGGAGTGATGCTGGCGTTGATGGAGTTGTGGATAGCCCTGTCGGCAACTCCGATCTCGGTGGCGTACTTGACACCGAAAGCCCTCACCCCAGGAGCGCTGGAGTCAATCAGGAAGGGCGCATCGTAGCCCTCCACAAACCAGTCTAGGTACCTGGTCATGGCCTCGTCGGTCTCGCCCACGATCTGATTGATACAAGGGTTACCCGTCGTATCGCTCATCTCTGCCTGTTCCTGCCACAGCTTGTCTGCAGCATCTTTGTCGAAGAGGCCCTTGTCCTCATCGGTCACGATCTTGTGCCTGGAATAGAACATGGTACCGACGCAAACAGTAGGGTACTCTCCCGGCTGACCTCCTATCTTGATCTTGCCGAACTCGAATACCTCTTGCTTTTTGTCAAATCTGAACATATCAAACCCTCATACAACCGCCAGCAGATAATATGCCAGCACTAATATTAACCCTCCGCAGATCCCATAGAGCACGCCGATATCTCTGCCAATCTTCTTGCCGTGCCTCTGAGCTATCTCTGCGCTCACGAACTCGATCCTCTCATCGATCTCGGCCAGCTTGTCCAGAACCTCCCTATACTGGTCCGGGTCAACTACGACGCCTGGTACTACTTCTCGGTTATCTTCAGCCATAACATATCACCTCACGTCATCAGCAATACCGGCACGAGAACCATCAAAAGCGCAAAGAAGAAGCCGACCACCAGACCCACAGGCATCGCGGCACATACGCTCGAACTCAACTTCTGCTCTCTTGCGACAAGCTGTGCCCGATAAGTGATGCTTTCGGTGATCTCGTCGAACGGTGTCATGAAAGGCATCACCACCGTGGGCATACCTACACCATACGGGATCTCGGCAGTTATCGGTATCTCTTCGACGACTTCTTCGACGACCTCTTCGGTCTCGGTCTCCTCGTCTGCCATCTCACATCCCTCCCATCTTGAGGATCATCCCGAAGAGAGCCAGCACAACGGTGAAGCCCAGTGCTATCCCCTCGATCTTTCCTGCATAGACACCCGCAGCATACTTGTTCTGGAGACCGATGCCTGCTACGGTGGCCTCGACCTGCCTCATCCTCGCTCTGACGTTGACGACCTCGGCGGCCATAGGCCGCAGCCCGTGCGCCTCTTCTTCCTCACCGGCTTCGGATATCTCCACGATCATCGGCTCTACATCCAGAGCACCGGGATCCTTGGAGATGCACTCCTTGATCTTGGAGGTGATGGTGCCGATATCTTCTGTGTCTAGAAGGTTGATGGCCTCGACCTGCTCCTGGTACCGTTCGATCGCCTCTTCATTCAGGTTCTGTATGAAGGGTATGGCCCCTATGGCCCCGACGATCCTGCCTTCCTGGTCGATACCGCCCTTGGAGAAGGCATCGATGGCCTGACCCGTGATGTGGCCTTTTACTTCCATCCCGGTTATGATGAGGAACCTTATGTTGGGGTTGGAGATTATGTTCGCCACCATCTTCTCTATGCCGATGTTCTCGGTCTTAACCGGCCCTACCAGTCCGGCTCCCGCGCCGAGGAGGGGCGAGCCGTCCATATGAGACCCGCAGGTCGCCACCGCAACAGGGCTCTCGGGATCTCCTACTTCGTACTCCCCGGTTATCAACGGCCAGGGATCGGACGGTGTTACTTTGTTGGCCATTCAGAAGACACCTCCTTGAGATAGGAGATACACTAAGGCGACTACCAGACCGGCTATGAACCCGTACCAGATGTTGGTGTAGACGCCAGCCGTGAGGCTCGCACCTTCCCTGCCCTTATATGAACTGAGCAGTGGCGCATCCGGCGTAAGCGAGTTCATCAGATCATCGGCCACCTTGTCGAGATCGTCGATCTGGGCTATTATGGGATCCAGCGCAAACTGGATGACGTCTTCTCTCTCCTCCGAGATCATGCCCTCGAGAGGATCGAAGATCAGATGTAACTCGGGCGGACTGACTCTAACAATTCCCATTTACATCTCTCCTTTAGGTAGAAGTCCGGTTCCAACCACACCTGCCGAGTCTCTCTTGACCAGCTGGAAGTACCACCTGAAGGCCCAGAGCCAGACCACCGCGGCGATGAGTATCGTCAGGATGCCCGCAGAGCCGATGATCGCGATGGAAGCTATCCCGCCGGCGATCATGGCCAACGCACCCGTTGAGATGGTGTGTACCAGGGTCCTGTCCTGGGTCTCATCGGGTCCCAGGTTGGCGTTGAAGGGATGGAGTATGGCCAGAGATCCTGCGATGAAGAGCACCGCTATGTATCCCGTATCGATGACGCTGCCCATGATGAGTTCGTAATCGATCCTGCCGGCGACCAGGACGCTCAGACCTATCAACGTTATCGCACCGGCGGCAGCCAGCATCGTCAGGGATTCTTCCATTACCGGGATATTCATCTTGATTATCTTGTTGGCCATCGCGCCTATGAAGTATCCGAAGGCTACGGCGACCACCAGTCCGATGATAGGACCTGCTATCCCGCCGATGGATAGGCCGAACATGGCGGCCACCAGACCCATCCCCGTGGCCATCATCCCGATGGACGGGACGCCCGTGCCGATACCATAGGCGCAGACCATCCTCACGGCCTCGGAACCCATCACGATTACGGCGATGACTCCCAGACCTGCCAGGAACGAGAAGTAGTTCGTATCCATCGCCATGTTCAGTATACCTGCAAGGTATATGCCGACGATGCCGCCACCGATCCCGTAGATCATGAGCTTCTTCTTGTCTAGCTTGGCTTCTCCTCCACCTGCTGCTACGCTCATATCATGCACCTCCGGTGATCAGCACAGCAATAATTCCGATAACGAGCGATGCGACAAGACATGCCTGGAAGGCACGTGGCACGCGCTTGAACTTGGGATCGTGGAAACCCTCGATGGTACCCTGTATGTTGTAGGATGCCAACACCGCGTTCACCACGAATATGCCGATGGCGAACATCCCGCTCAGGCCCGGATTGTGGTTGATGTTCATCAGGGCATAGTATATCAGAGATCCACCGGCACCACCGAGGAGACCCCCTATGGTCCCGCTCACGTAGCAGACGGTGGGTATGCCATGACCCACGGTGCCCTGACTCACATACGGCGGCTGGGGGTTCTTGGTTATGGGATCGTAATCCACCTTGGCGGATGCCGGCGGCACACCAACACCGTAGATGTACGACCAGTTTCCTACAACCATGGTGGCGTCGATCATGATCATAGCACCGACCGCGCCGCTTGCTACGACCAATAGAATGTTATCTGTCACACTCATCATCATGCCGGCGCTGAGTAGACCGGTCAGGCCCGATCCTGCCGCCAGCTGCACGGTACCGGTACCGACCCCCGTCGCCTGGGCCATGGCGGCCGGTGCGCCACCTACAGGCACAAAGTGAACGCCGACACCCACAAAGAGTCCGCCTATCACGATCTCGATGATGTAAAGTGCCGTGTTTGCATCAAAAATCATGCCTCGATATCCCCTATATACTCAGGATAAGGTCCGTACCTCTTTCTCGCTCTCGATTCCATTATTCTGTTGTATATGTTGAACAGGATCACTATCACTATCCCCGTCAGGACCACCAGTCCGCCCTGGGTCGCCGGATCGAAGATGGTCGCTCTCCAGTTGTCAAGGAATACCGTCAGCCCAAAGGCCATGCCGGTGATGGGTCCTCCGAACTTTGCACAGAACCAGGCATTGTCGATGGAGCTTCTGAGTCCCGCCTCGGCCTTAGTCACTATGTCTCCAGAATTGGCGGCGTTCAGGCCAGCTCCGAAAGGATAACTCTGGAACTCCCTCTCGGCACCGTAATGTATATCACCGGTTGACGAACCGATGGCGCCGATGGCCAGTCCCCATATGAAAGCCACGAGAGGCATGGGGAATGGATGTTGGATAGGCAACCAAGAAGCAGTCATGATATAAGAAATACTGACAACACAGAACACCGTTATATACGCATGTGCCATTATCGTAGTGGTATGAGTGCGCAGAACGTCAAGGTAAACGTACTGGTTAAATCGCGCCTGGCTTGTGTTTCTGCCCATATAGGCAGTTGTAGCATAGATACCGTTGAAGATTGCGGCAACAACAGCGCCGATAGCGATTGCGAAAAACGCAGACATTCCGAACCCGGACATTAAGACACTAGCTGTAACTGCGGCAACTGCAGCATAAAGAGCGTTCGATGGAGGCTCTCCCGAAATCGCCTTGTTGTAGATCCTGTGGGGGTGACCCACCTGAGCAGCCAACTGAACCTGTGAGTTGGGGTTACTCTGAGAACCTGCATCGGACTCGATATCCTCACTTGCACCCGCTACTGTTGCAAGGGCACCCATAGCAGCCAGGAGCCCCATGCTAACCATGTCCATTTGCTCTCCTCCTTTTTAATTCCTGCCAAACTATACCAATATATGAAAAATTTGGCTAGTAATGTACACGATATCGGTTCCTCAGCTTATAAACCTTTCGAGATCGGCAAGCAGACCTTCTTTTGGTTTTTATGGGGAGCGGGTATCGAACGCATAGGATGACGACGAGGTTCTACGATGCACCAAGGATAATTTAAATCGTTCTTTTTTGCTATAGTTCGACGCAACTATTCTCCACATGAGAGCAAGATAGATCCCGGGCAAATTTTACCAGGGCTCTTTCTTGGCCTTTATCCGATATCCTATGATGTTGGTCACCCGGTGCAAGACCGGGGTGATCACCAGGGCGGTGAATATTATCAGAGGTGTGAACCTCTCCATAAACCAGGCCGGAGCGAGGATCACAGTCAGGACCCAGCTTCCGAAGACGAAGTCCAGCTGGTCCACCAGAAAGAGAGACGCACCTCGGGCCAGACCGATCCGTCTCTTGAAAAAGCTGGCCACGATGTCGCCCAGCATCGCCCCCAGGGATAGGCCCCCCAATACGAGGATAACCTCCGGGCCTTCACCAAAAGTGGGTAGGCCCAGCGCCGGTGCAAGAGCGTTCTGGATCAGTCCGACGCTTATACCTGCCAGGATTCCACCGATCGTCCCCCTGATCGTCTTACCGTCGCCCAGTATACGGTGCCCGTCGGCGAAGGTCCTGCCGCCGTCGATAGGTCTCCCCCCGCCGAGGATGACCGCGAAGTTGTTCGGCAGATAAGCGGGCAGCATCAGCCAGATCGCGGTTATCAGAAAGTTCATGGAGAGTCTAACCCCTCAAACCCTTGTGGTAGGTTTTCAGGTATCCCCGATATATCAAACTATTTGAATCCATCTGCAGAAAGCTTCATCACAGTCTTCCTGTCCGGCCGATCGAGAGAACCTTCGTTGGATCGAAAGCGTTAAATTCAGCGAGGCTTAGGGGGACTGAGCGCCGATGGTCTAGTGGCTATGACTTGGGCCTTCCAAGCCTACAACCCGGGTTCGAATCCCGGTCGGCGCATGCGGTTTTGCGCTTGTACATAAAGTATAACTTTATGTGCTCAAGTAAATCCGACCGAAGGGAAGATTTTTCTCGTCAGTGTATAATTTTTTTAGCATGACCTGCCATTTCACGGCGAACGACGAACTCCTTTTCGTTAACTTTATATCCGAGACATGCCTGTCTCTGTCCCATGATGCCTGGGAGGGAGATCTCCGACTTTCGGGGGTCGCTTGCAGAAAAAATAGCCGGAGAGATTACCCTGTCCCAGAATCCTGGAGAAACTCTGAAAAAATGGAGGAGGAATTTCGGCGTCACGCAGACGGAGGTCTCGAACTATCTGGAGATCTCACCGAGCGTGATAAGCGATTACGAGAGTGGAAGGCGAAGATCTCCCGGCATACATATCATCAGCAAGATCATCGACGCCCTGTTGGCGATCGACGAGCTGCGTGGAAGCTGCGTTGCCCGTGCTTATGCGACTACGATCTGCAACGGCAGCATTCTCGACCGGGTGTGTTGCATATGCGATTATCCGGAACCTATAGTGCTTTCCGAGTTTGTAGCTGCCATAGAGGCCGCGTTGATATGTGGGAGTACAGATGTATCCATCTATGGCCATACTATCATCGACAGCCTGAAAGCCATAGAGGAACTTCTTCCCGATCAGTTTTACAAAATATATGGGCGGAGCACCATGCGCGCCCTGATCTTCACGGGTGTAACCAGAGGCAGGTCTCCCATGGTAGCGGTCAGGGTCAGCACGTTAAAGCCGGGAGCGGTGGTCCTCCAGGGGATCGATCCCTCGAGGGTGGACGATGTGGCGATAAGGATTGCAGAAGTGGAGCACATACCCTTGCTGGCCACCACCATATCTGTCGAGAAAGTCTTAAGCAGTCTGAATCAAAGGTGATACATTTTGCCTGCAGGAATAGTGAGTTACGGTGTCTACATCCCCAAATACAGGATACGGGTAGAGGAGATAGCCAGGGTCTGGGGCGATGAGAGCGACGTTTCCGGGAACCTAAACGTATTCAAGAAGTCTGTGCCCGACGTCGACGAGGACGCCGTGACCATAGCCGTAGAAGCCTCCAGAAACGCCATAAGAAGAGGCCGCATCGATCCTGCCAGGATCGGGGTCATATACGCCGGATCGGAGAGCCACCCCTATGCGGTAAAGCCCACCGGTACCATAGTAGGAGAGGCCATCGGCACCAATACAGATCTCACGGCAGCAGACTTCGAGTTCGCATGTAAGGCCGGGACCGCTGCGATTCAGGCATGTCTGGGCCTGGTGAGCGCCGGGATGGTCGATCTGGGGATGGCCATAGGATCCGACACCAGTCAGAGCGCGCCAGGGGATGCTCTGGAGTATACCGCCGCGGCAGGTGGGGCAGCTTACGTGATCGGAAAGGACGACCTGATCGCAGAGATCGAAGACTTCTACTCATTTACCACCGACACGCCCGACTTCTGGAGGAGAGAGGGAAGACCCTATCCAGAGCACGGTGGGAGGTTCACCGGCGAGCCTGCCTATTTCAGGCATGTGACCAACGCCGCCCGGGGGCTCATGCGAAAGATAGGTGTATCTCCTGAAGATTATGATTACGCCGTCTTCCACCAGCCCAACGGCAAGTTTCCCTTGAGGGTGGCACGACAGCTGGGCTTCACCAAGGAACAGATATATCAAGGGCTGGTGGTGCCCGAGATCGGAAACACCTACTCGGGGTCTTGCCTTATCGGACTGGCCGCGACCCTGGACGTTGCCCGGCCAGGGGACCGCATATTCGTGGTGAGTTTCGGGTCGGGTGCAGGAAGCGACGCATTCAGCATAATGGTAAAAGACGGGATAGACAAACTCGGTAACGGGGTTCCTCTTGTCCGAGATTACACATCAGAGACTAAAAACGAGTACATGGACTATGCCATGTACGCTAAATACAAAGGCAAGTTGAGACTATGAGATCTGTATCGATCATCGGGATCGGCTGCTCTAAGTTCGGTGAGCAATGGGACGACTCGCTGCGCGACCTGGTTATGGATGCAGGAGTTCCGGCCATGGAAGACGCCAACGTCAGCGGCGAGGATATTGACGCTCTCTACGTAGGAAACATGAGCGGCGGTCGGTTCATAGAGCAAGAGCACATAGGCGCGCTCATAGCAGATTGCGCAGGCCTTGCCAGGCTTCACATCCCCAGTACCAGGGTGGAGGCTGCCTGCGCATCAGGCGGCCTGGCCCTGAGACAGGCGGTTATGGCCGTGGCCAGCGGGTACAGCGATATCGTGATCGCCGCCGGGGTGGAGAAGATGACCGATGTATCCGGCGGGTCTGCTGCAGATGCCCTGGCCTCGGCCGCCGACCGGGAGTGGGAATGCTTTTTGGGGGCCACCTTCCCCGCCCTCTATGCCATGACGGCCAGGCTGCACATGCATCGTTACGGGACCACGCAAGAGCAGTTGGCTCAGGTAGCCGTGAAGAACCATCACAACGGGAACATGAACCCACTCTCTCAGTACCACATGGAGGTCACGGTGGACAAGGTGATCAACTCACCCATGGTGGCCGACCCGCTTCACGTGCTGGACTGTTCGCCCATCACCGACGGCGCGGCAGCAGTGATACTGGCTCCTTCGGATACGGCAAAAAGGTATACCGACACCCCGGTGAAGATACTGGCCTCGGCCCAGGCCAGCGATACCCTGGCTCTTCATGACCGGAGAGACATAACCACCCTGGACGCCACCGTCTACGCCGCCAGGTCGGCCTTCAGACAGGCTGGTATCGAGACGAAAGAGATCGATCTGGCAGAGGTTCACGACGCCTTCACCATAGGTGAGATACTGGCCCTCGAGGATCTCGGCTTCATGGAAAAGGGCGAAGGTGGCAAGGCCGCAGAGGAGGGGCTGACCCAAATAGGCGGCCAGACCCCGATAAATTCATCCGGCGGGCTGAAGGCCTGCGGTCACCCTGTAGGAGCCACCGGGATCAAGCAGGCCTATGAGGTGGTACTCCAGCTCCGGGGCGAGGCGGGAAAGCGCCAGGTCGAGGGTGCCGAGATAGGACTGACCCACAACGTGGGCGGTGTCGGCGGTACCGCCCTGGTCCATATTATGTCGAGGTAGAGATATGACCATGAGCACAGCACCACGTTTCTGGAGACACATACCCCAGCGGTACAACCTGATCGGAACCCACTGTGTCAACTGCGGTGAGTATTACTTCCCGCCCAGAGAGATCTGTCCCAACTGCCGCCGGGACACCGTCATGGAGGACTACAAGTTCGAGGGCACGGGGACGGTGGTCACCTATACCGTGATCCACAATGCCACCGAGGACTTCGAGAGGCAGACCCCGTATACTCTGGCCATAATCCGGCTCGACGAAGGACCCAGGCTCACCGGCCAGGTGATGGCCGACCCGGACGATGTGGAGATCGGGACGAAGGTAAAGCCGATCTTCCGGATACTGGGCAAAGGCGGCGAGAAGGGTATAATCTACTATGGCACGAAGTTTGTGCCCGTCTAGTGTGCTGCCTGACCCAGAAGATCCCCGAAGAGGGCGGACATGTCCACCATAGCCACCTCTTCTGACTCCGAACTCGCATCGTCCGCCATATCGCCCAGGCGCGATCTTCCATAGTCCAGGTAGAGGTCCACGTGCTCGACGCCGGTGGTAACGTCATAAGCCAGGATAAACACGGTCTTGCCAATCACCGGGTTGTACCAGGGCTGGGTCTTGTAGACGTAGTAATCCACGGCACCGCCAGTGGTCATCCCCGTGCGGTTGACGCGGTACTCGCTGGTGATGGCGTAGGTGACATCGGTTCCGCTCGATAGTATGGCGAAGACGCCCGAGTATAACCCCATACCCTCGCGATAGAGCTCTCCTGCAGGAACTGCGACCACCGTCGCATCGCTCTGGGTTGCGTATCCTTTTATCTTGTGGGTCTCAAGCTCGCCTCTGATTATGCCGAAGACCGGCTTCTCGGTGGGTATGACCCCGACGTTGGTCGCCTCGCCGGGGGCGATCTGGACAGATTCCCGGAAGGGTGAGAGAGGCTCCCCCTGGGACGATCCGAAGTTCAAGAAATCGAGACCTGGAAACTGTGCAGAACCCAGGCCAAGCATCGCCAATACGGCCAGTGTGAAGATCGTATATCGGTTCATGGTGGATATGTGTCAACCTCAAACGATAAACATTTATTGCATACTGCACTTTTTCTATGAAGGTATCATGAGTCGGCGGGTTGTGGGTGAAAAACAGATGAACTTCTGTTAGAAGAAAGTATATATGAAGTAAACTTCGGATATGATGACAAAATGGAGGGATATGCGAAATCGAGTTCGGATATACCGAAGTTAGGCGAAATTTATGGTGAAGAAAATGGAAGAGATACGGTGTAGGGATTGCGGACAAAAATTATCCAAGAGAGATAAAATTTGCTCAAACTGTGGTAGTAAGAAACTACACAGAGTATTGACACTCGAACAAAAATCAGAAGGCCACGAGCGAATTAAAGTCAAAAAAAAAGAGAACGGCGCTAAGCCTGTTCAAGAATTTACAACTGGAGACAAGCTTCATAGAAAATCCGGAATATGGTATCATAGGGAAATGTGCATTGACCGAAAAAATGATTCTTATAGGGAAATCGTAAAAGACAAAACTACTGGAGAAATAATACATAAATGTGAAGAACCGCTTTCAGAACATAGAGGACATGGTAGCGCTAAACATAAAAAAGAATCTGGGACAAATGAAGGTTAATAAACTTCACCTAATAGCGGATAAAAGTGAAAATCAAAGATCCCCCAAATCGACTTCAGCAACTTCTTTTATCCGCAAAACGTCAAGTGAAATTCTTTGGGGATGAAAAAACATTGACATTTCTAGGAGGATAACTATGCCTTCAACCGTTCTGAGTCAAATCGAGAAAACCATCAGCCAGTTGTCTCACGATGAGAAGATATGGTTGATCGAAAAACTTGCCCATCACTTACGAGAAGAAACAACGAAAAACGAAGCAGGTGAGCAGGATGCTTTCGAAAGTCAACTTGTTGCCATGGTATCCGATTCCGAAATCCGAGCCGAATTACAAAAAATTGAACAGGAGTTTGTTGCAACGGAAACGGATGGGTTGGGGAGATACTAATGGCCGTTCATCGGGGAGAGATTTATTTTGTCAATCTGAACCCCGTGAAGGGTCGTGAGCAAGCAGGACAGCGCCCGGTATTGGTGCTGTCTGTAGATACAATCAATAAACTACCTCTTGTGGTCACTGTTGTTGTTGGAACAAAGGGTGAAAACATTTCTCGTGATTACCCAACAAACGTTCGCGTATCACCAGAAGATAGTGGGCTGTCGATGGAGACCATTTTCTTATGCTTTCAAATTCGCTCATTGGATCCCAGACGATTTTCCGAAAAACCCGCAGGCAAACTTTCAGACAAGGAATTGCAGAAGGTTGAGAGGGCAGTTCGCTATTGCCTCGGTCTGTGAGAATGATATGATTGGCAAGATTAGTTGAAAAATGCTTCGGGGGTTATCGGATGTATTCTGACGAGACAAATTCCGCTTGGTTTAAGAAAGGGGCTACTCTTAGTGATAAGTCCGCCCGAAAAGAATTTGGACTTACACAAGAAGAAATTATTGAGGCCATTGAGGATGGCAAGCTACAGTACCGCGTTAATAGTGTATTCGGGAACCCATATTTGAAGCTGGTTCGAAGTGAAGTAGAAGCATTTGTAGATGAAAAATACGGTAGCAACTACCTTAAGAATAAAAAAACCAAGAAAGAGTTGGCACAGGTCAACAAAGAATTGAAGACGCTGAAAGCTCAAAAGGTCTCTCTAGAACAAAGAAAAGCCGAACTGCTAGCTAGTCTTGATGAATGAATATGCCTAATTGGGGCCTAATCAAAGATCGGTGAGATCCCTTGCAGACTGTATTGCATCACCATGCCAGACCGTAGGATGAAAGGCGACCCCCTGATACTGCTGAGCGTCCGGCCCGTGCCGCGTCTGTGCTGGCTTCTACACGTCTTCGGCGCCGGTTGAATCTCCGTCTTTCCAGTTCCACCATTTTAGCTTCTCTTGGTCATGCTCGACGTTTGATGCGTAGTAGACCGCGCAACGAAAGACGTAGAGGACACACCTGTCAACAGGGGCCTTTCTGAGATCGCATAGCCTACGGTAGAGCCTCTCCGGGTCCCTGCCCTGGAGATCGGGAATGGAGCGGACGTCGAGATCCCGTCGATCTTTGGCCATCTCCTTCCCTACGCCGGGGATATCTTCCAGTCCCTTCGATTCTGATCTCTTCACACCCTTCATGCCTCTTCTGCAAAGGCCAGAACGTAGCCGTTGCAGTCCCGGATGTAGAACTCCCGCATCCCGTAGAAGGTCGTGTGGAGGTCCTTGACGATGGTGACCTCGTCTCTAAGCTTTGCATGCCAGCCTTCGACGTCTTTCACCTCCATATAAAGGACCAGAGATCCACCGACCTCTATACCGGCGAAGGCGGAGATCTCGTCCGAGAGGCTCCTCGTCGCCTGGAACATGATCTCCACGTCGCCCCACTTCATCATCGCATAACGCAAAACCCGGTCCTTTTGCAGGGCAGGGATGATCTCTTGGCCGTCTTCCGGCACGCCCATCACGAACTCGAACCCCAAAACGTCTCGGTAGAACTCTGCGGTGCAGTTCACGTCTTTCACCATCAGGTTGGGGGTGAGCTTCTTTATTACATGACTTTCGGTGATTACCATTTTATCGACAGGTTAGATTAGACAATATTAACCTACCAAACACGGAATATAACCGCAAAGTACGCAGAGGGGTGCGGAGTGGAAATAAATGGTTAAATGCTCTGCGTTCCTCTGCGCCCTCCGC
>DAOG01000030.1 GCA_002501765.1 Methanosaeta sp. UBA204 | reverse complement strand
GACTCAACTGCGTAAGTCCTAAGGTATTTTACCCAACATGCTACTTATATTCTTTACATCCCCTTCTAGCACAGAAACATTACCCTCTACCTTCGAAATGTTAACACTTAGTTCTACCAAGCTTAGATTTAGATACTCTATACTCTCATTTATATATGGCAAGATCTCTGAAGGCACCACCACTTCAGGGACCACCAGCTCAGGGCTAATCTCCACATCATCGATCCACCCCGCGCCCTGCAACCTAGGATAGCAGTTCATCTTCCTGAAGTCCCACTCTATCCAGTACGTCCCGTTATCCAATATGGAGTAGCTCTCCTTCACCCATTCGGATGAACTGCAAACCCGCTGCACGTTCTCATCTACAGAAAAGGTAAACTCCGTAGCCCGGCCAGCGCTGCCCGAGACGGGATCTTTCTTCCACCAGAATCGTATCTCTGCTGGCCCCTGGACCTCTCGGCTCAACGAACTCATGCCCGTGCAATCGATCTCCCCCGACCTCAAAGAATAAGCATCACCGTGACTCTCCATATCGTCCAGATGCCAGTGCACTCTACCACCAGGAATCCAGCCAGGGCCGATACCACTCTCGAAATCATAAGCACTTGCAAATATGAATGGAACAAATAGACAACAGGCGATTAACGTGGCTGTTGATAGCGATGTTAAGTGATGGAATAACTTCATGTTGGTGCCTTTACGTCCTGGTTTTGTCCTCTACAACCCCGTACTCCTATCCGTCTCCCTCGACCTGTTCATCCAAGTTTAATCGGCTGTGCAAAGTTGTATGTAATTTCATCATACTTAAAATTTTGAGTCGAATCAGTATCCAAAAACCTTAACTATGCACCGCATCAGGACTACGATCGTAAACCAGGACCCCATACAACATCTCCAGATACCAACGAACCTTGACAGAAGCACCCCTAAGTGCACCTATCGAGAGGCTTGTCTAATGTGGACATACTACCGATGGTTCCCTGTTGATCCATCGGCCTACACCCACATGGAGCGGAGGCATGTAGAAGGGGTCAATACATCGTATAGTGTTTCATATTCTAACCGATGTATTGGCCCCTTCCACCCAGCGGAGATATCGCCGCGGACCGATAGTGAGTGAATATCCTGCGGCGAGAATCGATTTGTGATGGCGCCGATCCCACCGGGATCGGGATGTGCTGGATTACCGCCGCGATTTTTGAGAATCGTACGAGTCTTGCGGCAGAGGTTTATTAAAGAGCGTAGCTCCGGTCGGCTTTCGTTGCCGTAGGTAGGTAGAACACGAGGATGCGGTGTGTTCAGTCGCTGATGATATTTTTGTATGGCACCTTGGCAGGTGCGGTTATGATGCAGGTGACATATTCCGCCCCGTTTTGTTACAGGCCCTAAATAATAAGGACGTCTGTAGGCAGACTTTTAATCTTTGAAGTTGGTAGTTTCTACGAGTAATTTATGAGCGTAAGAGTATTGAAGATCCCTGCTGAAGTGGTAGATGCGCTCCGAGTCCCGCCTGACGAGATCGAAGATGAGCTTAAGAAAAAGCTAGCACTGGCCCTCTATCAGCGAGGCATCCTTTCCTCTGGCAAGGCACGCATCTTATCCGGAATGATCCGCTCCGAGTTTGAAGAACTATTGGGCAAACGAACGATACACCGTCACTATACAGAAATTGATTTAGGAGAGGATATTGCTTATGCCAGAGGCGATCGGTGACTCGTCAACACCGATTCACCTTGTGACAGTTGGGCGCCTGGAGCCAACGCTTGTGCTGAGCCAGGTCTGGGGCAAAGTTGGTGGCCGATAAGCTCGTCCAGAACGATATATGTTTCGGGACTATACACCCCCGACCGAGCAGACAAAGCTTATATATGATGCATTATTCTATACATTAAAGCACTAAGTTGTACATTGGTGATTATTTGATCGTCGATAGAGGGCGTTTCGGCGGGTACGGGGGCAGCTTCGTCCCCGAGACCCTGGTCCAGCCACTGGCAGAGCTGGAAGAAGCTTACGAGAGGTTGAAGACCGATCCCGATTTCAAGAATATACACGAAGAGCTATCCAGGACCTACGCAGGCAGGCCTACGCCTCTTTACCATGCCAGGTCGCTCAGCAAGAAGCTGGGCCTCAAGATGTACCTGAAGCGAGAAGACCTGCTCCACGGCGGGGCGCACAAGCTGAACAACGCCCTGGGTCAGGCGCTTACGGCGAAGATGATGGGCAAGACCAGGCTCATCGCCGAGACCGGAGCAGGCCAGCACGGGGTGGCCACGGCCATGGCAGGCGCCAACCTGGGCCTGGAGACGATGGTCTACATGGGCGAGGTGGACATCCGGCGCCAGGAGATGAACGTCTACCGGATGAAGCTCATGGGAACAGAGGTGGTGCCGGTATATACAGGGTCCAGGACGCTCAAGGATGCCATAAACGAGGCCCTGAGAGACTGGACGGCCAGCTACGAGTATACCCATTACCTCCTGGGATCGATCGCCGGACCTCATCCCTACCCCACCATGGTAAAAGACCTGCAGAGCGTGATCGGGACAGAGACCAGAGATCAGATCTTGAAGGCAGAAGGAAGGCTTCCCGACTCTATTGTGGCCTGCGTAGGCGGAGGTAGCAACGCCATGGGGATCTTCTCAGGCTTTTTCCAAGACGAGGTGAACCTCATAGCGGTAGAGGCAGGAGGCACCGGCCTTACCTGCACCAGCAAGTTCGCCAACCACGGCGCCTCTCTGAAGGTCGGCGAGGATGGTATACTCCACGGGGCGCTCTCCAAGATCCTCCAGGACCCTTATGGCCAGATACTGGAGTCCCACTCCCTGGCACCGGGCCTGGACTATCCCGGAGTAGGACCTGAGCTGGCCCGGCTGGTAGATCTCGGCCGGGTCAGGTCCGAGGTTGCAGACGACGAGGTCGCCATGGAGGGGTTCAGGGTGCTCTCTCGACTTGAAGGGATCATACCTGCCCTGGAGTCGGCCCACGCCGTGGGCTATGCCCTCCAGGACCCAGAGTCCTTAGGAGACCTGGCCATTATCAATTTGTCCGGCAGGGGAGACAAAGATCTGGCGACGGTGATGCAACGTGAAGCTCTCTGAAGCTTTCAATGATCGGCCTTTGCTCATAACCTACTTCTGCGCCGGCGATCCGGACCCACAGTCTGTTCCTCGTATGGTAGATCTTCTGGTCCGCGCCGGCGCCGACGTGGTAGAGCTGGGCCTGCCCCATTCCGACCCCATCGCCGACGGCCCGGCGATCCAGGCCGCGTCCCAGAGGGCGATCGAGGCCGGAATGAATACCGACCTGTACTTCGAGATGATCTCAAAGACGGAGACGGACGTGCCTCTGGTCTTCATGGGCTACTACAACATGATCTTTCGCCGGGGCGTGGAGAGGTTCGCTCAGGACTGTGCCTCCAGCGGCATAACCGGTCTGATCGTACCCGACCTGCCCATGGATGAGGCAGGACCCCTCAAAGAGGCCTGCACCCGGCTGGATCTGGACCTCATATATCTGGTGGCTCCAAACACGCCTCCCGAAAGGATCGAGTCGATCGTCGAAGAAACCTCGGGCTTCGTCTACCTGGTGGCCAGGTCCGGGGTCACCGGGGCGCGCAGAGACCTCCTGGACGAGACCAAAGACCTGATCGATCGGGTCAAAACCGACGTCCCAAAGGCGGTAGGCTTCGGGATATCCACCCCTGAGCAGGCGGCAGAGGTGATCCGATCCGGGGCAGATGCCGCCATCGTGGGGTCGGCGTGCGTGGATCTGATCGCGAGAGGCGACCTGGTGGGGCTGGAAAGACTGGTCGGAGAGATGAAGGAGGCCATCCGGAGGAAAACTTGATCAGTCCTCGCGTCAAGGGCCGAGCATGGGCGGATATGATGTGAGCCGGTTCACCAGACGGATGACGGCCCGCTTAGCCGAGGGATCGGACGTAAAGATAGTGACCTTCGGAGACTCTATCACCGCGGGCTATGCAGTCTCACGGGGTTTCGGCCACTTCTGGAAGGAGATGCTCAAAGAGAAGTATCCCGAAACAGAGGTCGACCTGATAAACTCAGGCATCTGCGGTGAAACGTCTCTGGACGGTCTCTACAGGTTGGACCGATCGGTGATCGCTCATCGTCCGGATCTGGTCACGGTGAACTTCGGCATAAACGATATGTACTTCGGGCTCGGCCTCGACAGGTTCAAGTCCAACATAATCGAGATCGTGGACAGGATCATCGAGGAGTGCGGGTGCGAGGTTCTGCTTGTCGGTTCCGAGCCGCTTTTGACTGCTTACTACCGCGATCAGGTTCTGGATTATTACGGCGTACTGGAAGATGTGGCCGAGGAGATGGACGTGGGTTTCGTGGATGTTTACCGGGCATGGATGGACCGGACGAGCGATGGCGTAGACCTGAGGTCGCTGATCCTGCCCGGGCTGGATCATCCTGCGGAGAGCGGGTACAAAATAATCGCAGAAGAACTGATGAGGTTCTTCTGATCTTTGCAGCTCTGCCTGAACTCACCCTGGGCGACCTCCCGGACCGCTCGCAAACAGTGGTCGGGGTGAGCATCGTCGATCCATCACTTCAATGTCACAGCACCTCAGAACGACCCTGGCGATGACCGACAGGAGCATCGCGGTCAGCTCTGCAGATGAGGCCTAAAGGGTAAAATACGAGAAAAATCCTCCATTCGGTCGGATTTGCCATGAAAATGAGGGCCCAGGTTGCCCATGCCATGCCTGCAGATTTTCATTCTTCGGGCATGAGACGGGGGATCATGGTCGTTTACTTTGAGTACATAATGTTATATTATATACAGTCAAAAATTCTAATTGTTCGTCTGGATATAGTTTATTCTGCGTGGTTTGTGGGGTATATACAGCACTGAAATACAAATTATTTCAGTCGAATCGGTGGTACTGATTATTTGTTAGGATACACTTATAAGAGCGCAGTACCCTAAACAGAATTGCTCCTTGGAAGCAAACTTGCTGGGATATGATAATATGAGACGGGACAAGATTCAGATCATGGCCGCCATCCTAAATATATGTATAAACGGCGCAAATAAAACGAGGGTGGTCTACCAGTCCAACCTGAACTTCAAGACGGTTAACCCGTATCTGGATACGTTAGTCGGAAATGGCCTCCTCGACATGAAGCATGGTACAAGGATATTATACGAAACAACCGAGAAGGGCACCGATCTGCTGGAAAGCCTCGTGAATATCGAAGAGACACTGAAGGAATAAAACAAAGCTTCCAGATGTTTAGAAGAGATGTCAGGATCCCAATAGCTCAGAGCTCTCCCCTGTTTCTTACCACGCTATTTTCTTGCGGTAGTGGTTCCTCACCACTATGGCCACTATATTGAGGCTCAACACCAGCATCAGGAGAACCAGAGCAGTTCCCCAAGCGTTCGTTTCCACGTCCCATGCACCCAGAAAGTATATCAGGTTGAGAAGATGGTAGCAGAGATTGTTCACCGGCTGGGTCACATCGGGTACTACCCCGTAGATCTTGTGGACGGGCGTGGCGGAGAAGGTCACCGCCGTCCACATGATCGGCGCGGTCTCGCCTGCCGCCCGTGCCACCCCGATTATCAGACCCGTCAGCACCCCGGGCAACGCCGAGGGTATAACCACCTTCCGGACGGTCTGCCACTTGCTGGCGCCCAGCGCCACGCTACCCTCCCTCAGAGAGTTGGGGACGCTTTTTAGAGCCTCCTGGCTGGTCAGGATTATGGTAGGCAGGTTCATCAGACCCAGTATTATCGAGCCTGCTAGGAGCGAGAGCCCGAAGTTGGCCACGAGGAAGGCCAACCCGAACAAGCCGTAGACCACAGAGGGCACGCCGTTTAGACCTCCCACCGCGATGGTAACGGCCCGTTTCAGTCCAGTATGGGTGGAATACTCGTTGAGGTAGATGGCTGCACCGATACCCAGGGGGGCCGATATCAACATGGCACCTGTCACCAACCAGAAGGTACCCTCGATGCAGGTGCTTATCCCGCCTTCCTGCCCCAGACGGATGTGAGGCTCGGTGAGAAACTCCCAGCTTATGGCACCGATCCCTTTGTAGAGCAATAAAAATAGGATCCCTCCCAGGAGAAGGAGAGTGAAGACCGCCGAGAGCCTGATCATGGTGAAGACCAATATCTCTCTCCCTCTCTGGTTGTACCTGTAGATAAGGTTGATCGAGTCCTTGATCAGCAGGAAGCTGGCCAAGAGTACCAGGAATGAGAGTACCAGCTCGTGTCTGAATACCGCGCTCAGTCCGACAAGCGTGATCTCGCCTTTCGGGTGAAGTGTGTCGGTGGTGATCAGGAGGACGAGGGCCAGAGAGAGTACCATATCTCCGATCAGGCAGATGACCCTGTCAAACCGCCAGATCGTCCGATCGCTCCTGTAAAGGCCCATCGCTGAAGCGGATATGAGCACGATAGATGCCAGCAGCCCTCCTGCCCATAACGGGGTCGGCAGGGTTCGCTCAGGCTGAACAAACAGATAAAATAGTGACGAAACCAGCATGAGCCCGGATATAACAATCGCCGCCACGGGAGCGATCCGTACCTTCATTCAATATTCTCCGAATTTCTTCTGGATCATGGACCGGACCAGATCCGCAGAGATGTTCAGTACGGTGACGATGACCAAAAGCACGAAACCCACCGCAAAGAGAGAGTGATAGTGGAGAGAGCCGTGAGCCACCTCCCCCATCTCTCCGGCTATCACCGAGGTGAAGATAGCGCCCCGGTCGAAGGCGTCAAATAATGGAGTAGGAAGCCGGGCGACATTCCCCACCACCAGGAGGGCGGCCATGGTCTCCCCGATTATCCGCCCTACGTTGAGGATGACGGCGGCGATTATGCCCGAAGAAGCGGCGGGCAGGGTAACGTACCTCACGGTCTGCCATTCGGTCGCTCCTAAGGCCAGCGACCCTTCCTTGAACTCCTTGGGCACCGCCCTGAGGGCATCCTCGCAGATGGTAGCCAGCGCGGGTATGAACATGATCCCCAAGAGGATAGAGACCGCAAGGATGGACCTGCCGGTGAGCATCAAAAAGCTCCTTTCCAGGTAGACCACCAGGACCAAGACCCCCAGGAAGCCATAGACTATGGAGGGGACGCCTGCCAACAGCTCTATGGCCGGTTTTAAGACCTCACGACTGAGCGGGCCGGCCAGCTCGGAGAGATATATTGCCAATGGGACCCCCACCAGGATGTTTATGAAGAGTGCGATGAAAGTAACGAGGATAGAACTCCATATTATGGGCGCCATGCCGAAGATGTCACCCGCAGGGTGCCATTTTGGGCCAAGAAGCATCGCCTTCAAGCCCATCTCTTTGAAGGCCAGGAAACTTTCGTAGGTGAGAAAATAGAATATCAGAACCATGACCAGTATGGAGGTGATCGCGGAGAGAAAGAGTACGGCTTCAACGAGCCGATCGCCGTACTTACGATGCAGGCGGGCTCCGCGTCTAAATGGAGGATCCATGTTGGCTGCTGAGATGCATCATCCGTTAAAGCACTTATCTATATTCTCTATATAGGCCTCATAGTGCTAAATATCCTATATAGGCATTTGGCAACTTCTATCTATACTTTTTATACAGCCTGTAAATACCCAGGACCAGACCCAGGACGGCACCGATCATCAGCCCGATATAAGCGACATTTTCGTTAACGAGACCACACGCTACGTATCCAAGGACGCATCCCGTCAGTATCGAGATGGCCATCTCCATGCCGGCTGTGGCCGCTCCGAGGCCCTGGGCCAGAGTATCTCTGTTCATTTTTAATTGAAGGGAGGATTTACTCGTTATCGGTATTCTGTCCCAATCAGAGTTAGATGTTTCTGATCGAAGAATCTTGCCGCTCATTGGAAGAGGCTTCAACGGATCGACAAGACTTATTTACTATTTGTATACTCGTCAGTAAAGCATGTGGAGAGAAGAGGCCATCAGAGAAGTCCTCCGCCAGAACCCCCCTCTGTACTACAGGTATTGTATCCTCTCAGCCGTGCTTTTCGTGATGATTCTGTTCCTGCTCTTCACTTACGTCTTTCTCTTCTGACAGCTTCATCGACCGAGTTCTGCACGGCCCTTATCGGACTGTATTACCAAGGACGTGTCTCGACGACGCTGGTGGTTCCAAGATCTCTATCGGAACGCGCCATCGCTCCCGGGATCGCCGCATGTATTATTTTCTGGCATGCCGGAAGGCGCATGATCCTGGTGATGGAAGCTCTTCGGTATGGCAGTGACACTTTATCCGGTTGGTGTTATATAATACGAGCCCGTCAGTAGTTCACGCAGAGACCCGTTGTGGTCAATCAGGCCATATTCCTTCGCAGGAGAGTTCTTTCCTATCCTTCCGCTCTCAATTAATCACCACCAGAACGATTAAGACAAGCAGCTTTGTGATTCATGTATTGCGCACAAACATCATTGTGAGTCGTAGAACCGCAATTGGTGAATCACAAACAACTTTGTGATTCATGTGTTGTGCACAAATGTCGTTGCGAGTCATGGAACTGCGATTGGTGAATCACAAACAACTTTGTGATTCATGTGTTGTGTACAAATGTCATTGCGAGTCATGGAACTGCGATTGGTGAGTCACAAACAACTTTGTGACCAGCAGACTAATCACAAATGTCGTTATGTACCATAAAACGTGTTTAGTGAACCACAAATAACTCTGTGACTCATGCACGCATTACACCCCCTCCCTCTCAACGATATTGATCAACTTCTGGAAAACATATAGGTTTGGCCGCCTCCCCTGTCCTTGCCTCAAGACGTCTAAAATCTCATTTTCCGTCAGCTCTCTCAGTATCCTCGCGGCACTGCCTTTTGGGATTCCTGATTCACGAGCGAAGTTATTAGAACTGAATATTGGACGGGAAAATATGGTATCTATGGCTTGAATCGAGTACTGGGAGCGCGTGATCTCAGGCACCAGCAATTTCATGTTAGCATACAACCCGATGATCGCCTTTGCCTTCTGGCTGTTCTCGTCCGCCTGTTCCTCCACCGCCTGAAGGAAGAACGATATCCAGCTGTTCCAGTCACCATCGCGAGAAATAGCAAGCAGGCGCTCGTTGTAAATATCCCGATTTTGCTCAAGATAAGCGCTGATGTAGAACATGGGACTGGAGATTCTTCTTTTGTTGTAAAGGATCAGAGGGACAAGCATGCGTCCGATGCGGCCGTTTCCGTCCAAGAACGGGTGAATTAATTCAAACTGCGCCTTGAGAACGGCAAGCTGGACGATAGGATCCTTTTCTTCGTTGTGCAGATACTGCTCCCAGTTGGAAAGTGCATCCATCACCATCGGTGGTGTTGGGGGTACAAAGGTCGCCTGCTCGATCGGGGTGCCAGGCGGGGCGATGTAATTCTGAATGCGCCGGATTTCCCCCGGGGCTTTATCTCTGCCCCTGACGCCTGTGAGGAGAATGCGGTGAATGTCACGAATCATGTTGATGTTGAGAGGGCGTTCTTTTAACATCTCCACTGCAGCTCCCGTTGCTTTACAGTAGTTGATAATCTCGTGAATGTCACCGACTACCGGAGGGACCTTTCGATCGTCAAGTTCAGGTGGTTCTCCCACATCGGCCTCGTACTGCAAGACGTCTTCCAGAGAGGCCTGAGTACCTTCGATCCGTGATGACAGTACCGCTTCACGGATCGTCAGTGGTGAAAGCAATACCACCGGATTGATGATGCCTTGGAGGATTCCGTCATATCTGGCAAGGGCAAAATTTGCTTCACTTATGCGAGAGACGTGTATCTCCCAGTCGATGGAATCAAGGGGTAACTGATCAGGGGCATACGGTTCCATTGTATTATTCTCCTCTAATAGCGTCGGTGTCAAGACCGACTCCGGCTACGTTCGGAATCTCATCGAACTGCTATTACTGCTCTGATCTGTAAAAAGGTTTAGGGTCGTCAACTAGATATTAACATGCGGGCATGTCCAGAGGCATGTGCTCCACCCCGCTGTCACCCCTGCAATATACACCCTCGGATCGGAGACGCTCTGTACTCGTTCAACACGATTTCCCGCTCTGCTCCGGCTCCACTCCCGCTTTATCCACTTTCAGGTCCAGGATTTGCGGCACCCGTCCGTCCTGCGCTCTGCACAAGATCGCTCCCGAACGCAAAAACAGCTGAAGACAGGTGGTTAGCTTTCCAGCAGATATACCATCTTCTCTAAGAGCCGCCAGCAGAAGATAAGCTGGGCCATGCCTATGGCACTGACATACTCGTCTCCGTCCCGGTCGCATACCGGGATGTAAGGTCGCCCGGTGAGGCTGCAGAGTGCCTGCTCCAGGTCTTCGATCATGCTCTTGTGAAGCTCGCCGTCGATGGTCATAACCCCCACCCTATTGCCGTAGTAGTCGTCTCTCTGGAAGGATAGGGAGAACTCGTGCTCTGCCAGCCTCAGGAGGGTGCTGAGGTCGATGGTGAGGCCGATCTCAGATAGAGGGACCTCCATCATCTCCTGTATCATCCTGACGGAGTACCGTTCGATAGACTGCTCGGTCATGGGCGGGATAAGCCGAGAGTCTTCTATCTTGACCACCACCTCGGCATAGATCTTCTGGATGTCCACGTACCTCTTGTAATCGGGTTCCCGCTCCAGGATCTCCTTCATAACCTCCTCGGGCCGGTACCCCCGGTCGCCGCAGTCTCTCCGGACCTTCCACCTCCTCTTGACCACCCTGCTGGGGTCCACGAATATCTTGAGGTCCGTCTGTCGGCGGAGTTCCTCGGTATAGAAAGGGTGCAACCCCTCGATGATCAGTACGGGAGACGACCTGAAGAGGACCGGACCGGTGATGCGCCCCGCAGAGTGATCGTAGACCGGCTTTCTGATCGCCTCTCCCAAGCGTATGGCCGCCAGGTCTTCTGCCAGAAGGTCCAGGTGATTGGCCCGGGGATTTAAAGGGGTTACGCCCTCGATCTTTCTCTCCTCTCGATCCAGGCTGTGATAGTCGTCTAGAGAGAATGAAGAAACCATATCCTCGCCCAGAAGCCGCCTCATGCCGCTGGAAAGGGTGGTCTTGCCAGAGCCACTGTCTCCGGCTACCCCGACTATGAATACTCTCCCCGACTCCTTGACCCGATCTGCTAAACGCAAGAGTACACCACGACTGAGAACGTTATCGGCCCTGCTTCTCCATCATCAGATCCGCGAACTCGCTCGTCTTATCGATCGTCTTCAGCTCGCGTCGCTCGATGAGGACAGTTTCTTCGATGCATTCCAGCTTCGTGTCACCATCAACGATGACCGCCGAACGGGTCTTGGTCACCACGGATAGGCTGCTCATAAGCTTGGCCTTTTTGAGCATGGTGCTGGAGTACTTGCTTACCCCCGTCAAGACCACCAGGTCGTCGTTCTGGGTTATGGCGTTGAAGGGCGACTGGGTGGTGGGGACGACTTCGAAACCTATCTGTGCCAGGTGGCGGAGGACGTTATCCTCTATAGGAGATTGATCGGCTTTCACCGTCATCGTCGCCATCATATCCACCGGCTTGATGAGCTCCCTGTTGAATATCTCTTCCAACCGGAGAGCTACGTCTATGGAGGTGTCCATGCTGTCCATCTCGTATTTGCTCACCGTCCGCCTGGAGACGCTCAGCTCTTCGGCCAAGGCACCCAGCGAAAGACCCTGCGCCAGCCTGAGCTGCCGGAGAAGCTCGCCGTCGATCTTGACGTAGAGCCCGCCATGGGCGGCGTAGACGAAGGGAGGCACATCGTTCAACAGACAGTCTGCCAGGGTGTTGATGTTAACCGTGGGTACCCCGTACCTGAAGTAGACCACCCCTCGCTCTAAGCGGTGGTCCCGGGTCTTCTCGCCCACCAGGAGCGGGCTCCCCAAAAGGTATTTAGAGAGGCGGCGAACCTCTATCGCTGTCTTCTCATTTAGACCGTCGATGTTGGAGAGGATCTTGAGAAGAAACAGAAGGGTACCTCGCCTGGCTGCCAGATCGAAGCTCCTCGGCCTGACATAACACCGCTCCGAGGTGATGAATCCTGCCTGCACCAACATGTCCGCGACCCGGGCGGTCAGGACGTCCTTGTTCATCGCATATATATCCACGATCGGCCGCTATTTAAATGTTAACCATGATAATAACGATTGGGGTAGACGATACTGATTCAAAGAGAGGTCTCTGCACCACATACCTAGCAGCGGTGATGATGGAACGGGTCGGCGGCTTAGGCACCCTCGTAGGACTGCCCCGGCTGGTCAGGCTGAACCCTTGCGTTCCCTTCAAGACCAGGGGAAACGCGGCGGTAGCCTTCAGCCTGAGGACGGAAAGACCTGAGGACGCGAAGAAGATCGCTCTGGAGACCCTGATGGAGCTCTCCGACTTCTCCGGCCGGAATACCAACCCCGGCCTGGTGGTGGCCGAGGAGGTCCCTCCCGAGCTATTTCGCTTCTATAAGAGGGCCCTGAGCGAGATACTGGACATCGGCGAGGCCAAGGTGATCATCGAAGAGAACGGTCTGTGGTCCAGAGGGTTCAAGAACCAGCGAGGGCTCATAGGAGCACTGGCCGCCATCGGCGCCCGGTTTGAGGATTATACCTACGAGCTTTTGGCCTACAGGGAAAGGAGCCGGTGGGGCACCCCCAGAGAGATCGATGAGGGCTCGGTCTGGAAAGCAGACGACCTCACTTATCCCCGGACCTGGGATTCTGTGGACCGCCACAACCGGTGCATCGTCTTCGCCCCCCACTCTCCCGATCCCGTCCTCTTCGGGATACGGGGCGACGACCTGGCCGCCCTGGAGACGGCCCTGGAAATGATAAGATCGGAACCCTGGGAGAGGAAGGTGGTCTACAGGACGAACCAGGGCACCGACGTTCACATCAACAGAGGCGAGATCTGTGGTGTGGTGGAGGACAGAAGCTACCGGCTCCGCGGGGTCGTGTCCCAAGAACCCAGAGCAATCGAGGGCGGCCACCTCTTCTTCGATCTGGTCTCCGAGGACGGGAACGGATCCATCAGGTGTGCTGCCTTCGAGCCCACCAAGAACTTCAGAGACGTGATCAGAGAGCTGGTTCCCGGCGACCTCGTCGAGGTCTACGGTTCGGTCAAGAAGAGAACGATCAACGTGGAAAAGATGGAGGTCCTCCAGCTGGCCGAGAAGAGGGTGCTCGTCGCGCCCCGGTGCCCAACATGCGGGAAGAACATGAAATCTGCCGGCCGGAACCAGGGGTACCGGTGCAAGAGGTGCGGGACCAAGGCCACGGAGAAGGTGACGGCAACCTTGCCCAGAGATCTGGATATCGGGCTCTATGAGGTCCCACCTTGCGCCAGGAGGCATCTATCGAAGCCACTGGTACGGATGAACGGCCAGAATGTTCATCCCAGCAGATGAAAAAAGCGCCTTCGATTCTATCCTCCTCAAGAAAATCCTCCCTTCGGTCGGATTTGCTCTGAGCACATAAAGTTATACTTTATGTACAACAAGAAACGCCCATGGCCCAGGGGCCACCCATGACGATGAAAACGGATAGTCATGTGGACCTACTTTCAGACCAATGTTATACATCATGTGACCACCGTGCTGTGGGCTTCGAGTACGACGCCCAAGACAAAAGATGCATTGGTCCTGTATTAAACACTATATTTACCAAACGAAACACTGCACGACATATTGATTCTGTATTAAGCTGTGTATTTGCCAAACAAAACACTGTACGATGTGTTGACTCTGTAACAAACCATGTATTTGCCAAACGAAACACTGTACAATATAGTGACCCCATCCAGTTATTAATAGTAATTACGTAAGGATCGCATGACTAATTCTATATTTGTTTGGGATTTTGTGGACCAAAGCATTTAACATGTGGATATGTCCATCTCGATCGCAGTGAATTTCAACTCGGTCTAAGGTCCACGTACAGGAGGGACTCTAATATGGTCTTCGAGACGCTTAAAATGGTGAAAGGGGCTGAGAAGGACTCCTTGTCCAAGGTCGAACGCGCCGGGCAGGATGCTGAGGAGATGGCAATGGAGGCCAATAAGACGGCCGATCAACTGGTCAACGATACGATTAAGGGGGCAAATGTAGAAGTTGAAACGCTCATTGAGAACGCGCTTTCTCAAGCTAAGAGATCCGCCGATGAGATAATCACAGGCGGTGGGCAGGAGACACGACGACTCATAGCGCAGGCACAACCGAAGATAGAAGATGCTGGAAAGTTCATAGTATCTCAGATTGCCGGGTCTTGGGGGATATAGCATGGGTTCTGAAGGAGCCGATAAGATCGTCCAGGAGATCGTCAGGGTTGCAGATGTCCAAGTTACGGAGATCCTTCAAGAAGCCCGGATAGATACCGAGGCGATCCGAAGAGATACCGAAAAGAGGCTCTGTCTAATTATCTAGT
>DAOG01000049.1:10876-18524 GCA_002501765.1 Methanosaeta sp. UBA204 | reverse complement strand
TAAGAAATCACCCGTAAGCAAGCATATCAACACATCCTTTGTCGAGCGAAACAACCTCACTATGAGAGAACGTAACAGGAGGTTGACCAGAAAGACGACGGGGTTCTCCAAGAGGAAGAGGTTCTTAGTCGCGTCATTGAATATATTCCTTGCAATATAACATTTCGTTAAACCTCATAAAGGATTGAGGATTAGAGTGGATCAAGAAGACAGAAAGTGGATCCAAAGGACTCCTATGATGGCCGCTAATATTACTGATCACATATGGACCGTTAAAGAGCTAGTTATATATAGAATCAATTAATAAAAAGCTTTGACTTAATAGATATGGGTCACCAAGCGGATTTCGCTAGATTTCTAGACAGAACCGTCAACTGTGAACTCTGTTTTATCTTTTGTGAAATGGTGTACGGTCTATCGATCCTTTTCAGCTAATTTAGATCATCCAGCCAGCTCACTTTATGGTCGATCTTTCTCTTGAAGAGCCTTCCTATCAGCTCAGGATCCTTTGCTTGGTGGTATTTTAAGTAGATCTCATCGTCTATGGTGCTCAGTATCTCTATCTTGCCCGTCTTGTGGGACATTATGTACCGGAACCTTTTGCTGTGGCCGTTGAGTTGTTTCTTGGCTTCCTCCACGATCTGGCAGCCTCTGTGGAGAGGGATCTGGAAGTGGTGTTTGACCCTCTTCACCGGTCTGCACTGGAAGACGTAGTAAGGGCTGACCCCTATGCTCACCATCTTGTTATGGAGTTCTGCCAGCGTATGAGGATCGTCGTTCACCCCTTTCAGCAGCACGGCCTGGTTGCTCAAGATCACGCCCGAGTGGATCAACTTGTCGACGGCATCTATAGATGCCGATGTAATCTCCCGGGGATGATTGAACTGGGTCACCACGTACAGCCTTCTGTCTTTGAGCGAGTATCTCTTCAGCAGGTCCAGAAGATCGCGGTCTTCTGAGATCCTCTCCGGGAAGGTTACGGGGACCCTGCTTCCAAACCTGATAAAAGTTCCACTCTTTAAGGAGGACAGGTCTTCCAGAAACTGCTCGATGATATCGGTTGATAATATCAGCGGGTCACCACCGCTGATGAGAACGTTGTTGATCTCGTCGTGTCTCTTGATGTAATCTGCTGCCGCCTTGAACCGGCACACTATCTCTTGACTGGGCAGCCCTACGAGCCTCTTCCGGAAGCAATGTCTACAGTACATCGCACAGCGGTTCGTAGAAAGGATGAGGGCGGTCTGGGCGTACTTGTGTTGCAGACCGGGCATCTTGGTGTTTTCCATCTCGCCACTGGTATCGTAGGAGCCTACGACGTTCAGTTCATCTTTTGAGGGGATCGCCATCTTTCTTATGGGATCGTTGGGATCGTCTACGTCGATGAGAGACATGTAGTATCTGGTGATGCTCATGGGATGGATGTCTATGACCTCCTCCAATAGTCTTTCATCTTCCGGGGTTAGGTCTATGTACTCCTTGAGCTGTTCCGTCGTTCTTATATTCTCATCGAGTTCGTCCTGCCATTTTATAAGCGACACCTCCTTTTTGTTGTTGTATTGTTGTTGTATATATCCGGGGAATGGTTATCCAGTATGATTAGGTCTTCAGCGTCTTGTCTCCAAATATCGAACCTATACTCCGTTATGCGTCAATATATAAATACCTTAACCTGAAATATTTAAAAATAGATGGGTCGCGTGAAGGACGTGGTATCATTTCTGAGATCGTTCGGCATCTGATCCGCTTATTGGTCAGTATGTAAACTCATGTCAGGTTTTATCGAGCAATAGATGCAAAAATCGTTCATTGTTACCACTCTGGAGGATCTGTTTGGATCCCGACCATCTTTGAACCGAGAAGAGCTATAGCGATCAGAAGGACGAGTTCTTGTGAGAGCATGAAAGACGGATCGTATCCCGACCCGGTGAGGATAACGTGAAAGCGATATTCGATAGATTTAAATGCATGTCTGCATGTCTGATGGGATACAGATATGTACGAAGAGTTATCCGAGATCTATGAGGCCGTCTTAGAAGATGAGCGGAGACGTAAGTACCTGAAAGATATCAGCGACTGGCTCGTGGAGGAGTACTTCGAGCCCTACCAGGCCTCATGAGATAATGGAACTGATAGGCATCTGTGCTATATGCGGCGGGGTGGGCAGGCTCTACACCTGTCACCTCTGCGGAAGGCTTGTCTGCTCTCGCTGTTTTAATCCCGCCGGGGGTATATGTCGCCAGTGCGGGAAAGGCCGCCGATTTGAGGATCGTTCACAGATACATATCTCATCACCAGATCATCGCGATGGGAACGCTTGAGTTCAATAGGTGGCCTTCGCCTCCTGGGCAGGACACCGGTAAATCCTGGATACGAGGCTCTAAATACTCGGATTTGACCGCTAAATAATCCTGGCATTTATAGTCGGAGATAAACCATATCGTATCGATTTGTCTTCTCTCGAATAGTGTTTAACGATGGTAGTAAACGAGTCTAAAACTCAAACGAGTCTTGAAATTTCTTGAAATGTATCACTAAACACTATAAATGCCGTTTAAACGCCTATGACTCGAGCTCTTGCTGGTTTTTTGCTGTATATAACGTATAACATTGTGTACTTCGAGCGAATCCGACCGAATGAGAGATTTTCTCGGAAAGTCTCATATTTCGCTTTCACAGATCACAAAGAATCTGTCTGAGTGTGTATCGACTCATTTCACACCCTGTCGGAGCTGTTGTGAACACACCTAGCGATAATATATTGGCTTTAATCCAGAATATAACCAATAAATCCTGTTATTATCTGCCCAACACAACTACCAACAGGCAGAAAGGTTTATATACCTTTATTATCTACCATATGCTGGCATGGCAGGATTAACATCCTGTCGTATCACAACACAATAGGAGGATCTATTCATCTGTAGAGGGCGTGTAGAATCTCCAGGTATTTGAGATGTAGAGGGAGGTCGTGAAGATCGGATCAGGTCATAGCCGTTTCGAGCTATACCCTGTTTGCGGAACGGTATATGGTCTGCATCCTGATCATCTCCTTGCTCAATATCAAGAAGGGATACAAAGAGGGAGATACAGCAGTGAAGGGGGAAGTGGGGAGGTTGTGAAGATCGGATCAGGCCCTAGCCGTTTCGAGCTATACCCTGTTTGCGGAACGGTATATGGTCTGCATCCTGATCGTCTCCTTGCTCAAGATCAAAGAAGGAATATAAAGAAGGGATATAAAGAGGGAGATACAGCAGTGAAGGGGGCGGATGAACCAGGACGGCGCTGGTAAGGTCGTTCTGGTCCAACCGTAATTACAATCACAGTTCTGCACGTGTTCCAGATTCAGAAGGTTTGCCTCATGAGGATCAGGATAGAGATAGAAGATCGGGGTATGAAGTCGGCTCACGAGTTCGAGGCCCCTGGTTCGGTTTCTCGAGATCGTGTCATCGACTTCCTGACCGCAGCAGGTGTCTTCACAGATCAAGAGACGGTTGTTCCCGGGCCTTCGCCTCCGGGGTACGAAACCGGCCAGACCCTCAGAGATAAGATGGAGACCTTCATCCGATATGAGTTTCCAGATACCTGGTTCTCTTCCCACGAACTTCGAGAGAGATACGAGACGGTTCTCGACGACGTCAAATTGAGCACGGTCTCGACTTATCTTTCCCGAATGCAGAAGGAGGGAGTGCTGGAGCGGCGGGGAAACAGAAACCAGAGAAGGTACCGGCTGGTGATAGATAACCGCTACCCAGAGATGGAACATTCCGACGCTATTGCCGGAGATCAAAGACGGAGCGCCGCGGGAAGATGGTAGACCGAAAGGTTTCGATCCGTATAACTTTATGTGCTCAAGTAAACCGACCTATGAAGACAAGCTCATACCGAGAATGACTGAGACCCAGAAGGCATCGAAATCTTTTTCACCTGGAAGCCCTTTTGCCTCGCTGAATGGCAACGAAGAACAATAGCAAACGCAAAAGCGAGCTGGCCGACAAGCTGGGAGATCTGAACATCAAGACACCTTCGTTCAACCTGCAGGAGTACATCAGGGTTCTCAGACTGGCCAGGAAACCCACCAAAGAAGAGTTCCTGACGATCTCCAAGATCTCGATCCTGGGCATAGCGCTCATAGGCATCCTAGGTTTCATCATATACATCTTCCTCACCGAGCTTCCCAAGGCGGTCTAAAAACAGTCCTATTTTTGCTCGGCGCTCATACCGCGTAAGGTTGCGCCGAACTCCGATTCCACGATGGAGGTCACACCCATAGTCTTGGGATGAAGGTCGAGTTCCACCACCACATGGTGATGGCCCAGATCGCGGATGGGTCTGACCTGCCGGGGGCCGTTGGTGACCGAGAAGATCTCCATCCCCCGGAGACACCTGCTCGGAACGGCATGAGGAACCCCCGAGAGCACGACGAAGTCGTAATCACCATGGTCGGCGACGTACCGGGCTACGCCGTCCCCCGCGACCGGGTACTCATCCAGCCCGCCGATGATATGGTCGATTCGGACCCTTCGATCGGCAAGACCGCGGGCGATGTTTCTGGCGTCCTTCCTCACCTTAGAAAGACCCTTCATCTCGTCCAGGTTGGCCAGGGTATCCACCTTCATGCCGTGCGCTTCGGCCACCTCGGCCACCGCCGCGTTTATGTCCGCGAACATATAGGCGGTCTCCTTCTTGGCGTTGAGAACGTTCAGGCCTCGTTTTCCTTCCTTCACCAGTTCCAGGAGCCGTTCGGCCACCTTGTACTTGACATCCCCCCTCTCCGGAGGAAGGTACTCGCCGCTGGCAGCCCCGTAGAGCTTCTCCACCTCGGTAGCCTTCTCCAGCAGAAACTTCTGTCTCTGGAACTCCTCGGCGTCGATGATCCCCTTTCCCAGGGCCGCCTCCAGGGTGAGGATCACACCCCTGGTGTTGTCCCGGTAGCCGGCATGCACTTCCACCTCGATCACCGGCACATCCAGACCGGCGTCCACCACCGCCTGGTGCAGATCCTCTCCGATGATCATGCTGCTACAGGTCCCTACCACCCCGATCAAAACCGGGCTGAAGATCTCGTCGGCCCGCCTGAGAAGCTCTACAAGCGACGCCTGGCCGCCAAAGACGAAGTCGGCCTCGTCCAGAGCGGTGGTCAGGGTGTGCACGCCGTCTTCCTCCAGCAGTCTGGCGTGCTTGAAGCAACACCCACTGGGCCCGTGCATGATCACCACCTTCACACCCAGATCCCTGAGGGTGTACAGGGCCGCCACTATGGAGCTTGGTCTCGGGTGCAGTATCCGGATCTCCTCTCTCGACATGCTTGACATAACCTATCACCTGAAACATTTTACACATGAAAGTAGACGATCTCCCGGTCCCAGGACCGGGGTGACAGAGTCGAGCCCGGCGTCCAGGTCGCGCGCCGTGGTCGTGTCCAGGTCTTGAGCGTAGGGCTCCATCCTCTCTCCCACCAGCACCAGAAGATCGATCTCCTGGCGGCGGCGTCTCAGCAGCTCTACCAGTCGGTCCACGTCTACGCCTTCACAGACCGTCTCTGCCTCTTCGCCTACCACCAGTCCCAGCTTGCCCTCTCCCCGGGCCAGGTCCAGAGCCCGTTCCACACCGGAAACCCGGAGACCGGAGTTCGAGTTGTCGTAGATAACGATCCCATCCACCACGGTCTTCTTCATCCTCCCTCCGAACCCGTCAAACCCCTCCAGCGCCTCGGATATGGATGTTGTATTCATCCCCGCGGCCAGAGCTGCCGCAGATGCCGCCGAGAGAGCGGTGGTGTAGCTCTCCAGATCGAGGTCGTCTCCCAGGACCAGAGGGACCTTCTTCTCGCCGATTTTGACCTGGTGAGCCGAGAACCCGACCGTGCCGCCGGGACCAAAGGAGAGGTCAGGAGAGATCCTGGTGTCTGTGTTGGCTATCAGGCACGTCCCTGGTCTGGCCAGAGAGATCATCTGGAGCTTTGCCGTGCTCGCCCACATCGTTCCGCCGGCAATCCTGTAGTCACCGCCGAAGCTGGTCAGGATGTTGTAATCGGCAAGGCCAGTCCCACCCAGAGAGACCTCGGAGACGATAGCCTCCGGATGGAAGGCCCCGGCCGCTTCGAAGGCCTTGATCACGCTGCCGGGAGTGATGCTCAGGCCCGACCCCAGGACCCGGCTCCGACCGCTCTCCCATAGCTCGATGCCTCTGGTAGTGTGGGAGACGACCTTGCCGGAAGAGGCAGATAACAGGCGCGAGAGAAGGAGCGCGGTGGAGGTCTTGCTGTGGGTACCGGTGACCTCGAAGACCTCGAAGTCTCGTTCGCTCTCCAGGATATCGCCTACGGCCCGGTGGTGGGTGATCGTCTTCTTCCCCAGGCGTCTTGCCTCCGACAGGATCGGGTTTCCCGGCCAGAGGTGGACCGGTGCTACTATGAGGTCGAACCCCGATACGTCGGGCATGTGGTGGTAGACCTCCAGCGCGGTGGCGTTCAGACCGCGTTCTTCCATCTTCTTCGCGATTACCGCCGCGCCATGGATGGTGTCCAGCACCGCTACTTTAGCGTTTCCATAGCCCTGCGGTAGGCCAGGTTGGCGACGCATTCGTCCACGCCCAGAGGTTCGGCACAACAGATCTCCACGGTCTCACCGTTCACCTTGCAAGACCCTCTTCGAAGGCTCACATCGACTCCCAGCTCTTGAGGTATGTCTTCCATGGTGTGGACACCGTGTGCCAGAAATAATGGAAGGGCAACGATCTTCTTCACCCTGGTATCGACAAAGGATGCGATACCGGTAGCGATATCAGGCTCGTCCATATTCAGAAAGGCCGTCCTTACGGGACCGTCATGGTTGTTACCGATCATCTTGGCATAAGCCTCTACCATCTCCTTGTTGTGCGGCTTCGTGCTCCCATGACCCAGAACCAGTATTCCTACATCTTCACCCATATAATCACCAATGCTACTTTGTTACCAATTAGTATTACTCTTGAATGGGTTTAATAACTAATAAATCCTTTCCTATGACAAGCCGGTGGAGAGGTCTGCCATCGGGTCTATGTGGTCGATTACCCCGGCCCGGCTTCATATCAAACTATTTAGGAAACTTGGAATGAGACGCATAGCTTATCTGCTCGTATATGTTCTGCTGATTCTGGGCACTGTTGGCGGAGAGGAGATCCTCATGTCCACCCAGAGGTCTCTCTCGTTCCAGGATAACCTGACCCTCTCGGTGATGGACGTGAACTTGCCGTCAGAGGTGGTCTGGCTAAGGCTCAACGACGAGAACGAGACCCTCAAATCGGGGATCCTGGGAGTCGGTGAGAGCTTCGTTTATGACGGGATGAACCTGACCGTGACCGGCATATACGCGGGTGGTGAGAGAGACCTGGTAGCGGTCGATGTAGTCTCCGGGACCATGACAAACAGGTCCCTCCAAGAATCATCAGGCAAAATCCCGGAGAGCACCGGACCCGGGAAGAAGATCCCGGGGTTTGGATGGGATACGGTCCTGCTTCTGGCCTTGGCGCTGGCAAGCCGGTCCTGGATGAAGCGATAGGCATAAAAACATAAAAAAAATCGTAACTACTCAGGCACCTAAACCACTATCGTGGGACTTCACTATGCAGGAACTACCCGAGACATGGGGCATACTGTAACCAAACA
>DAOG01000049.1:0-10796 GCA_002501765.1 Methanosaeta sp. UBA204 | reverse complement strand
AGGATCGCAATCGGGAGACCAATCAACATACCTGAGTAGTTACAAAAAATCATCTACCAGCTTCGGTCCAAATAACCGGACTGCAAAGGTGTGGGCATGTTCGAGATCGTAAGGCGCGAAGAGATGGCAAAGGGCACCGTGATCCTCAATGAGATCGAGGCGCCGCGGATTGCCCGAAAGGCGGAACCCGGGCAGTTTGTGATCCTCAAGGCCAATGAGACCGGTGAGCGCATACCGCTCACCATGGCCGATACCGACCCGGAGCGGGGAACCATAACGGTAATCTACATGGTCGTTGGCAGGTCTACGGCACTTTTCAGGGAGCTTCGGGTGGGTGAAGGCTACCAGGATATGATTGGTCCTCTTGGTCGGTCGGCGCATCTGGAGAGGGTCGGCACCGTCGTATGCGTTGGTGGCGGTACCGGAGTTGCCGTATTGTATCCTATCACCCGGGGGTTGAAGCAGCTGGGAAACCGCGTCATCAGCATCATCGGCGCCCGCACAAAAGACCTTCTGATCCTCGATGACGAGATGAAGGCCATATCGGACGAGCTTCATGTGTGCACCGACGACGGATCTTACGGCCATCACGGTTTCGTCACCGATGTATTGAAAACTGTGCTCGAAGAAGAGGTTGTGGAGTTAGCGGTCGCAGTCGGGCCGGTTCTCATGATGAAGTTCGTATCCGAGATCACAAGGCCGTACAACATAAAGACCCTGGTTAGCCTGAACCCCATCATGATCGACGGCACCGGAATGTGTGGTGGCTGCCGGGTATCTGTCGGTGGGGAGAACAAGTTCGCCTGCATCGACGGGCCCGAGTTTGACGGGCATAAGGTCGATTTTGACCAGCTGATGCAACGCCTGCAGGCTTACAGGCAGGAAGAGATACAGAGCCTGGAGGCCCACCGATGCAAGCTGGAGCCGTGACGGTTAGGATGACAGGACGGCTGTTTTTTGTCCTAATAGTGCGAAGCATGGAAAGGTGCATATGGCGGAAAAAGAGCCTGTAAAGGAGAAGATACCCCGGGTTGTTATGCCCGAGCAAAGACCCGATATCAGGAGAAGAAACTTCGATGAGGTTCCCTTGGGATACACCTCCGAGATGGCGGTGGAAGAGGCATCTCGCTGCCTCCAGTGCAAACGACCCCCGTGCGTCGCGGGATGCCCGGTAGATATCGATATCCCGGCATTCATCGGGCATATAAGGGCAGGAGATTTCGATGAGGCAATCAAGAAGATCCTGGAGAAGAATCGCCTGCCTGCCATCTGCGGCCGGGTCTGCCCGCAGGAGACGCAGTGTGAGATAAGATGCGTGCTCGGGAAGAAGGGGGAGCCTGTGGCCATCGGGAACCTCGAGCGGTTCGCGGCCGACTTCGCCCGCATCAACGGCATCGAGGGCGCTCCGCCACGGCAGAAGCCGACCGGAAAACGGGTGGCGGTTGTAGGATCCGGACCTGCCGGGCTGACCGTTGCCGGCGATCTGATCGCCAAAGGGCACGAGGTGACCGTTTTCGAAGCCTTTCACAAGCCGGGCGGCGTTCTTGTATACGGCATCCCCGAGTTCAGGCTTCCGAAAGAGATCGTCTTCGCCGAGGTTGCCTTGCTCGATAAAGATGGTGTCGATATCGAGTGCAACATGGTCGTCGGCAGAACGGTGACCCTCGACGAGCTCTTCGACGAAGGCTACGACGCGATCTTTCTCGGGGTGGGCGCTGGGCTCCCCAGGTTTATGGACATCCCGGGCGAGAACCTGGTAGGGATCATGTCGGCAAACGAGTACCTGACCCGGGCAAACCTCATGAAGGCCTATCGGTTTCCCGAATACGACACGCCCATACCTCGGGGCAAGAACGTCGCGGTGCTGGGTGCCGGGAACGTCGCCATGGATGCCGCCCGGACCGCGATCCGCCTGGGTGCCGATGAGGCTCGCATCGTCTACCGCCGTTCGCGCCAGGAGATGCCGGCCCGCGCCGCAGAGATCCATCATGCAGAAGAAGAGGGTATCGAGTTTCTCTTCCTGACCAACCCCAAGCGTTTCCTGGGCGATGATTCGGGACACGTCATTGGCATGGAATGCCTGAGGATGGAACTCGGCGAGCCCGATGCGTCAGGCAGGCGCAGGCCGGTCCCCATCGAAGGCTCGGAGTTCGAGCTTGGGTGCGACCTGGTGGTGGTCGCAGTGGGGTCGGGAGCCAACCCTTTGCTTACGAACTCGATAAAAGACCTGGTACTGAACAGATGGGGCTACATCGAGGCCGATCCCGAGACCGGGAAGACCAGCCTCGACGGGGTCTGGGCCGGCGGCGATATAGTGACCGGGTCTGCGACCGTGATCCTTGCCATGGGCGCGGGCCGCAAGGCAGCCGATTCCATGCACGAGTATCTGACCGGAGGCCGGCGATTATCCTAAACCTTGTTGTTCTTTCGGGCCAGAGGCCAGGTTTGATAACCTAGGAGGCGATATCTGCCAGAAGATGTCTCTGGTATCCAAAGGCATAAAGGTCTCCCGGGGCCGGGGCGAGGAATTCAGAAAGGCGCTGGTCGACCTGGGCGTCTTCGATCAAAGTCTCAGGATTTTGTCCGACGAGGCTTATGTCTACCTCCCGGTCCTGGACCTGGACGACGAGGCGGCCGGAGAGCTCGGGGCCCTCGGAGAGTTCGAGCTGGTCTTTGCCGAGTTTTTGCCCAGGGAGCAAAAGCCCAAGGCCGAGGATATCCTGGGTCGCCGTCCCCACTTCGAGATGGTAGGCGATATCGCCATCGTGGATCCTAAAGATGCCGAGGAGGTGGCTTTGGCCCTGATGAAGGTTCACAGGAACATCAAGACGGTGATCGCGCCTATGGGACATGTTGAGGGCGAGTTCAGGACCCGCAGGTTCAGGCATGTGGCCGGGGAGACGAGGACGGCCACCCTCCACAAGGAACATGGTCTTCTCTACAAGGTCGACCTGGAGCAGGCCTACTTCACCCCACGTCTTGGGACGGAAAGGCTGAGGGTCGCCCGGCAGGTGGGCCCTTCGGATCTGGTGATAGACATGTTCGCAGGAGTAGGCCCTTTTGCTCTTCTCATGGCCAGGAGGGGTGCGAAAGTGATAGCGATAGACAAAAACCCCGCGGCGGTAAGGCTCCTCAGGGAGAACGCCGAGCTCAACCGGATCGGAAACGTCGAGATCCTGGAGGGCGACGCTTTGGAGATCGCCGGAGTCTACGAAGGCCGGGCGGACCACGTTGTCATGAACCTGCCCAAAAGCGCGCATATCTTCTTGACACCGGCTATCGAGGCCGCCAGGGAAGGGGGCATCGTCCATTACTACTCCATCTCGCCGGAGGAGGACCTCTACGGGAAAGATACGGCCTTGATCGAAGATGCTGCCCTGCAATCGGGCGCGGATATCGAGTATATCTACAGAGGTATGGTGAGAAGTTACGCGCCCAGGCAGTACAACGTGGTCATCGACTTCCTGGTGGATCAGAGGTGAGGTGGTCGGACCATCGCTCCGTCGTCTCTTATCTTCGTCGAGTGTGGGCAGGTGGGTGTGGATTTGATCGAACTCCTCCCTCAGAAGCTCGAAGGGCAGTCGAGGAGGAATATTCGTATTTGCAACCTTGCCGATATATGATAGCCTCTTTATCTTGATCTCGTCTATACCCTCATCTTTTTCCCCTGCCAGCTCGTTCGCGCAGACGACAGTTACATCATAGCATCTGCGGTGGCCCCACATCCTGAGCCTGATGCCACCCAGGCGGATTACCACATCCTCGGCTGTGGCGGCATCTCTCTCTTGTGCCTGCTCTTCTCGATCCTCTCCAGAACCAGATCCACCTTCGATCCCTGATAAGAGTCCTTCAGCTCATCCGGACCCAGGCCCCGTTCGACCGCTCGCAGTATCCCGTCCGCCTCCCGATAACTTATCCCCAGCTCCTCTTCGTCGGTCTGGCCGGACCATAGACCAGCAGATGGAGCCTTCTCCAGTATGCGCCGGGGCACGCCGAGACGGGCGCCCAGGGCTCTGACCTCGTCTTTGTAGAGCCCGGCCAGGGGCAGCAGGTCCGCCGCAGCATCCCCGTACTTGGTAGAGTACCCCAGCATGATCTCCGTCTTGTTCCCTGTCCCCAGAACCAGGCGTCTGTAAAGGTTCGCATGCCAGTAGAGCAGACTCATCCTGATCCTGGCCTTCAGGTTGCCCTGGACCAGCCGGGGCGCCTTCTCCAAGGCAACTACGTCGGTGTAGCAGGAGAGTATCCGGGATATGTCGATCTCCATCGTCTCCAGGTCGAGGCTGTCGGCCACGGTCCTGGCATCTTCGATATCCTCCCCGGTGGTCACGCCTCGTTCCGGCAGGAGGAGCGCCGTTACCCTATCGGGTCCCAGCGCCTTTTTGGCAAGCAATGCCGTTACCGCCGAGTCCAACCCCCCGCTCAACCCCAGGACGACGCCCTCGGCCGATGCTGCCTCCACCTGGCTGCGCACGAAGTCCACCAGCCTGGCCTCCACGTATCCTCCGATCATCGGAGGGTGTTTCGCCATTCCCACATAAAGTCCTTCTTCTGCACAAGACTTATCTCCGATAAGCTGGTCGGGGATACCAGCAAATCGACGAGGAATGCTTGGTATGCGACTTTCGATGGACTTGGAGCTACAGGATGTGCCAGGACAGCTGATACTGGCCCTGGAACCGTTTCGATTGTACAAGGGCAACATAATCAGCGTCGTCCATCACCGAGATCGCAAAACACCACGGGGGACGATCCCCGTTCAGCTCGTCTTCGAGATCAGCGGGTCCAGGATAGAGCAGGTCAAAAACCACCTCAAGAAGAACAACATATCGGTGGTAAGGATCGGCGAGGACCGTTTCGTAGAAGAGGTCTCGGTACTTCTGGTCGGCCACGTGGTGGACAGCGACCTGGGAGATACCATCAACCAGATCGACTCCACCGGCTTTGCCGAGGTGGTGGACCTCTGCCTCAAGATGCCTGGGATCGAGGATCCTTCCTCGGCCTACATCAAGATCAGGGCTACGGGCAAGGAAGAGATGAGCAAGGCCCTCGCCATACTGCGCGAGGTGGGAGTTCAGAAAGATCTGTTGGTGATAGAACCGATCGAGGCGGAGATGCTATGAAAGAGATCAGAATATCCCAGGTGGGTTGCGGCATAGTCGGGCACGGCTTCTTGGAAGTGGTCCGCAGAAAGAGGGATATGCTCAGAGATCTCGGTCTGGATCTCAAGATAGTCTCCGTGACCGACCACACCGGTACGATCTACGAGAAGAACGGCGTGGATCCAAAGAAAGTACTCGGCGTGAAAACCCTGGCAGAGGGCGTTGCCAACTCGGATATGAAAGGGCTCGAAGCCATCGAGGAGATAGAATCCGACCTGGTGGTAGAAGTAACTCCCACGAACATAGACCACGGTCAGCCAGGCCTGGGACATATGGAGATGGCCCTCACTCAGGGAAAGAACGTGGTGACCTCCAACAAGGGTCCTCTTGTGGTGGCCTTCAATCGGCTCAAGGATCTGGCCGGGGAGAACGGAGCCCGGCTGAAATATGAGGCCACTGTGGGCGGCACCATGCCTCTGATCAGCCTGGTCGAGCGGAACTTGGTGGGAAACAATATCCTGGGGATCAAGGGCATCTTCAACGGCACCTGTAACTACATCCTCACCAGGATGATGGAAGAAGGATACCCCTACGGTTACGCCCTCATGGAAGCCCAGGAGCTGGGGATAGCAGAGGCCGATCCCGCCTATGACGTAGAGGGCATAGACACCGCCGCCAAGATGACGATCTTGGCCAACTCAGTCTTCGGGATGAACGTGAAGTACGACGACATAGACGTGACCGGGATCACAGATATCACCACAGAGTCGCTGGCCCTGGCCAGGGACAGAGGATACCTTATCAAATTGATCGGCGAGGTACCTGCTCTCACCGTCAAGCCGATGCTGGTGCCCAGACGCAGCCCCCTGGCGGTGGGCGGTACCCTGAACGCCGCCTCCATCGAGACCGACCTATCCGGGACTATAACTGTCACCGGACTGGGCGCAGGATCCATCGAGACCGCCAGCGCCATACTCAGCGATATAGTGAACATCTATACCACCAGGAACATAGACGACCGGTCATGACCAGCTTTCTCCACTTCGCCCAGCTCTGCCAGAACATAGAGAGGGTCGGCGGCTCTCTGGAGAAGACCGAACTCCTCGCCTCTTTTTTGGTCGAGCTGGACGATGACGAGCTGGCAGTGGTCGCTTCTTTTGTTATGGGCTCCGTCTTCCCCGCATCCTCGGACATGCTTCTGGGGGTCGGTCCAAGCACCCTTTACGAAGCCCTCTCCAAGGCCAGCAGCTGCTCGTTACCCGATATCACAGAGATGCTCAAAAGATCCGGAGATCCTGGTCTGGTGGCGGCAGAGGTTATGAAGAATAAACAGCCCACGTTCGCCTCCTTTCTCGGAGAAGATGAACTATCCATATTATCCATCTCTGATGTCTACAGCACGTTTCTGAACATAGCCAGGTCTTCGGGAAAGAGGAGCCAGGGGGTCAGGAGGAAGAACCTCCGGTATCTCTTCAGCCAGTCCACCCCTTTGGAAGCCCAGTACATCGCCAGGATGGCCTTAGAAGATATGCGGATAGGGGTGGGCGAGGGGATCGTCCGCAACGCCGTAGCCAAGGCCTTCGACCAGCCCACAGATCTGGTAGAAAACGGCTATAACCTCACCAACGACCTGGGGTTGGTGGCACAGAAGGCCAGGCAAGATCGCCTCTTTGAGCTGACCATCATCATCAACAAGCCCATCAAGATGATGCTGGCCCAGCTGGGAGAGAGCGCGTCCTCGGCGCTCCAGGAGATGGGCAAGGCCGCGGTGGAGTGGAAGTTCGACGGTGCAAGGGTCCAGATACACAAAAAGGGAGACGAAGTCCAGGTATTCTCCCGTCGGCTTGAGAACGTGACGAGATCTCTGCCCGAGATCGTCAAGACGGTGAAGGACCACGTCCGGGCAGAGAGCGCCATACTGGACGGAGAGGCGGTGGCCATCGGTGAGGACGGGCGACCGGGACCCTTCCAGGACGTCCTGAAGCGGTTCAGGAGGAAGTACAACGTGGAGAGGACCGCAGCTCTCTTTCCCCTGAAGCTCTACCTATTCGATCTGGTTTACCTGGACGGGGAGAGCCTCCTCGATAGGCCTTTCCAGGAGCGTAGAGAGCTTCTGGAGAAGATCGCCGATCCGGAAGTTACCGCGGACCAGATCGTCACCGACGACCCACGTGAGGTGGAACGAGTCTACGCATCTGCGCTGGAGGCGGGTCACGAAGGGGTTCTCATCAAGAACCCCACTTCGCCCTACGCACCGGGCAAGCGGGGCAAGAACTGGTTGAAGATAAAGCCGGTGATGGAGACTTTGGACCTGGTGGTCACAGGGGCCCGATGGGGTGAGGGCCGGAGAGCCAAGCTCCTGGGCACTTACCGCCTGGCCTGCATCGAGCCCCAGACGGGAGGGCTGGCGGAGATAGGCTGGGTGGCCACGGGGATCACCGACGAGATGCTGGCCGATCTGACCGAGCTCTTCGGCGATAAGATGGTCGCCGAGGGAGGGATGGAGGTGGAACTCAAGCCGGAGGTCGTCTTCGAGGTGGCCTATGAGGAGATCCAGAAGAGCCCCAACTACTCCTCGGGCTATGCCCTGAGGTTCCCGAGGCTGGTGGGGGTCAGGGACGACAAGTCCGTGGCCGAAGCAGACTCCCTGGAGAGGGTAGCCTCTCTCTACGCCACCCAGCGAGGAAGGAACGGGACCCGATAAGCGGTAGATTTATTTCTCTTCGTGAAAGTCGAACCTGCAGGAGTTGTTTTAATTGATCTTCAAAAAGTTGAGCGAACTGAGCGACGAGGAGCTATCCGGTCTATTGGTCAGGGACGTGAACATTCAAGATGTTATACCCAGAGTGGTGGAGATCCTCAACGGGGTGGAAGAAGAGGGAGACAAGGCGCTGGCCAGGTACACGGAGGAGCTCGACGGGGTGAGGGTGGGGGTCCTCAGGGTCTCGGATAAAGAGATCGAGGCTGCTTATGAGAAGGTCTCCCAGGACATCCAGAAGGCTCTGGAAACGGCGGCGGATAACATCATGGCCTTCCACTATAAGCAGCTGGAGAAAGACCTGTGGATGACGGAGGTATCGCCGGGGGTGATGGTCGGACAGAAGATTGTGCCTCTGGAATCCGTAGGAGCCTACGTCCCCGGTGGCAGGGCAGCCTACCCCAGCACCGCCCTGATGACGGTGATCCCCGCCAAGGTGGCAGGGGTTCCCCGGGTGATAGTCTGTACCCCGCCCAGAAAAGACGGGAGCATCGAGCCTATCACCCTGGTGGCGGCCGATATGGCAGGAGCCGACGAGATCTACAAGCTCGGAGGCGTCCAGGCGATCGCTGCCATGGCCTTCGGGACGGATAGCATACCCGATGTGGAGAAGATCGTGGGGCCGGGGAACATCTACGTGACCGCCGCCAAGCAGCTGCTCCGGAACATCGTAGAGATCGATATGCCTGCCGGCCCCAGCGAGGTGCTCATCATATCCGATTACACCGGCGAGCCCGATATACTCGCCGCCGACCTGATCGCCCAGGCGGAGCACGATCCTCATTCGGTGTCGGTACTGGTGGTCACCGATGAGGATCTGGCCATAGCCACGAGACAGGAGGTGGAGGCACAGGCGAATAAAGCCGACCGGAAGAATATCGTGATGCAGAGCCTGGAAAATAGTGCCATACTGATCGCAGCCACCATGGAGGATGCTATCGTCTTCTCCAACAATTTTGCGCCCGAGCATCTGGAGATCATCGCCATAGACGCCATGACCATATTCGGTGAGATTAATAACGCGGGGAGCGTCTTTTTGGGCAGGTACGCCCCGGTGGCCGCAGGAGACTATGCCAGCGGCACCAACCATGTCTTGCCCACCTCGGGTTACGCCCGGGTACTCTCCGGCCTGAACGCGGACCACTTCGTAAAGAAGATCACGGTGCAGCAGATTACCAGAGAGGGACTGGCTCAATTAGAGGACTGCATAACCACCCTGGCGGAAGCCGAGGGCCTGAGGGGCCACGCCGAGTCGGTGAGAAAGAGGCTGGCAGATAAGTAAGAGGGAAGGAGAAGCGACTCTGGATCCATCTCGCCGAGAAAATCCTCCCTTCGGTCGGATAACCCTCATGCAACCTGGCCGCCGCATGGGAAAAGGCTATTAACCATCCTGACCCCTCCGAAGACGGTGCTGGAGTTGTTCGATCCTTTGCTCATCCCCCTTTTTGTGATCCTGCTGTTGCTGGCTGCCGCAGCACCCTTGATCGTGGTCTACCTGTTCCTCAGGCTCACCACGGAGGCCTTTATCCATGTGGGGTTCAGCCACTGGCACGCCTTCCTCATGGTCTTCGGAAGCGTGATGGGAAGCGTGGTGAACATACCCCTCAACACCATCCCCGTCACCGCCTACCCACCCTTTTTCCTGGAGATCGTTGCCGTCTTTTCACCCCTGATGGCCTTCACCTTTCCCACCACCTTCCATCCGGTGACTTTGACCATCAACCTGGGTGGGTGCATAATCCCCGTGATCGTTTCGGCGGCTATCCTGGTGCGGTGCCACGTCTCTGCCAGGCGGGCAGCCCTCGGCATCCTGATCGTCGCGTTAGTTACCTATTATATGGCCGTACCGGTGGCCGACGAGGGCATACTGCTCCCCATCTATGTACCCCCAACCCTGGCGGCGGTATGCGGCTTGACCCTGGCCAGAAGGTTCCAGACAGCTCCTGCGCTGGCCTATATCAGCGGGTCCATGGGAACCCTCCTCGGAGCAGACATCCTCAGGCTCCTCACCCCCGGCACTCTGCCCACCCTGGCACCTCCGGAAGAAAACGCGGCACCGCTGGTCCTCTCCATCGGCGGGGCAGGGGTCATCGACGGGATATTCCTGACCGGGGTATTTGCCGTACTCATGGCAGTTCTGATGGTACACCTCTTCCACCGGTCCAAAGATACCGGTTCCTACAGCTGTATAGACCCGTGACGACCGAGAACGAACGAACCTAGATAGGTGATGATAGAATTGAAGATCGCTGCCCTATTCTCCGGTGGGAAAGACTCGGTATACAGCCTCTACCTCTCACAGAGCGCCGGTATGGAGGTCGAGTATCTGGTCACCGCCTACGCCCAGAGAGACTCTTATATGTACCACGTACCTGCCATCGTCCTCAGCGAGCTATCCGCCCGGGCGTTGGGGATAGCTCAGGTCAAGTTCAAGGTGACCGAAGAAGACGAGATAACCCCGCTCAAGGACGCCCTCGCCGGGCTGGAGATAGATGGTGTGTGCTGCGGCGCGGTGGCCTCCAACTACCAGCGCAACCGGGTGGTCAAGGTCTGTGATGAGCTGGGGCTCGACCCGGTACTGCCTTTGTGGCACAAGGACCCGGTCTTCCTTCTGTACCAGATGGTCGACCTGGGTTTCGAGATACTGATCGTAGGGGTGGCGGCCATGGGCCTGGACGAGAATTGGCTGGGCAGGGTCCTGGACAGGAAGAGCCTGGACGAGCTCATGGAGGTCTGCAAAAAGAACCGGATGCACCCCATGGGCGAGGGTGGCGAGTACGAGACCACGGTTCTGAGCGGTCCCAACATGCAGGGCCAAATCGAGGTGGAGTTCGAAAAAAAGTGGTTCGGCGATTCTGGGGAGCTGGAAATAGTCGATGCACGACTGACACATCCATAAAGGTAACTACTCGGGTATGTTGATTGGTCTCCCGATT
>DAOG01000052.1 GCA_002501765.1 Methanosaeta sp. UBA204 | reverse complement strand
TGCGTTCCTCTGCGCCCTCCGCGGTTATTTTTTTGCTGGAAAGTACAGGATCGCAATCGGGAGACCAATCAACATACCTGAGTAGTTACAAAAGATAAAAGATACGAGGCTCATTGGCGAGCGCATGAGGGGTCGATGTGTCCTATCCGCCGAAGAAAAATAGGTCGAAACTACGAATGTTGATCAGTGGATCTCTTCCAGGTCCTCGATATATGCGAAGGCATCGTCGAGCTGCTTCTTGGCTCTGTTCTTCCGGTTCTTCTCCTCCTGGATGGCCTGGGCCGCCAGAGCGTACATCTGCTCCAGCTCCGGAGCCTGCTCCAGCGTGAACACAGAAAGGACCTTGGGAAGTCCTTTCTTTACCACGATCCCCTTGAATACATGGCCTATATCGGAGGATAACTTTTCCACGACCGTGGTTATCACATCTACATCCAGGTATTTCTTTGACCCCTGGATGATTATCATCGCCCTCGCAGCCTCCTCATAGACGTTCGACGGGTAGAGGAGGGTGCTGGGTTTCAGGCTGTTGTCTATCGCCGAGGCCAGCGAGGGTGTCTTCTTGTCGGCCTGATAGAAACCCATGGTCCCCATCCCCGTGCCGCCGCGCATTACCGTCTTGAAGTCGCCAAGGTCGGTCACGGAGAGCATCTCGCTGTCGAGGGCCTCTATCAGAAATAGGATGCGCTGAGCTACCATGTTGTTGATCTTGTCGTAGGCGGTAGCGATATCCCCACCCATCCTCTTGAGGTACTGATTGTCTACCAATATCAGACCGTCTGTTTCTACTTCCATCATGTCCCGCATGCTGAAGGCGGCGTTCTGGAGGTATATCGATCCTTCTTCCCTGAAAGGTAGAACCATGATCCCGATCACCGATATGTTCTTGTACTGGTTCTTCAGCTCATGGATCAATAATGGTGAAAAAGACGAACCCGTCCCGCCGGAAGCCGAGGAGATCATAAAAGCTATGTCGAAGTCGCCTCTCTTCCCGATCTCGTCCATTATCATGTCCTGATTATTCCAGAACCCCTGCTTGCCCACCGACCGGTTGGCACCAACGCCGTGGAGGTTGGGAACATGAAATCGGTCATTGGCCGAGGTGAACCTCAGCTCTTTCAGGTCGTTCATCGCGGTGTTGATGGCGAGGGTCTCAACCCGGCTGGGGAACTTCTGTCTCGAGTAGTACTTGGACAGCCTGGTAGATCCGCCGAAGGCTTCTTTATTAATCGCATCCAGTATCCTGTTTCCACACTGGCCGACCCCTATCATGAGTACGTTCAACATAAGCACCCGATCCGCATGTTCTTAACTCCAAATGTCCTCATACTATATTTTTTTAACCCTTGTATGCTGATTTACTTTAATACTTATATTCTTTATATCTTCTGAATATCCAGAACGCCACTAATAATACAGGTAATACGAGGACGAAGTATAAGTATTTATACGGTCTCTCCAGGACAATGATCTCGAAAGAGACCTCCTTTTGCATGATCACTTCGTCGCTCTGATAGTTGGCCTTGATGGTGGCGGTATAGTTCCCGCTCCGGCTTCCTTTGACCGTCGCCGAGTAGTTTTTCGAAGCTCCTGGGGCTATCTCGAAGTAGGTCTTTCCTAGGTTGTCCTCGGTTACCTCTATGCCTCCGTCGGCCGGGGTCGTCTCTCCTTTGATCTCCACCCTATAGGCGCTAGCCTCGCCTTTGTTGAGAACGGTGACATTTATGACGCCCGTTCCGCCGTGCTCGATCGGGGGCACGGGTTCCACGATCAGATCCAGGTTCGGTTTCCTCCTGGGTTTGATATTTATGGTAAAGGATGACGAGCTCACAGAGGCGATGTTCCCCTTGGCATCTGTGTAGCTTACCACCAGTGCAGGTACCGGTACCTCCCCTTCGGTTACCGCCACCATGGAGTAGACCGCGAAGTCAGACTCCTCAGGAGCTAGCTGGCTCTTGATCTTGGGCGGATAGCCGGCCAGGTACCTGAACTGGGACAACGGCGGCGTTTCGAAGATCAAAACGTTACGAGCGGTATCGTTTCCCACATTCTTCACGGTGATGGTAACCTTCACCTCGTCATTTACACTGATATCGGTCCTATCGAACTTTTTTTCCACGGTCAGCTCGGGCAGGTTCTTGGGTGCCAGGCCTCTTTCGGTGGTATACTTTCGCGGATATCCATAATCATCCCTGTACTCCGCTCTCATCCTGACGCTCTCATCATCGAAGATCTCGATCACCGTGAGGGTTAGCCCCCCACGATCGGCACCTTCGTCAAAGTTGGAGTCCCGATGTTCCTCCATCACCCTCCAGTCCTCGAACTCGCTGACTCTCTTCCAGACCTTCACCTCTATCAGCCCGTCCATGACCGATACAACATTGATCAGCTCCATTCTGTAGTCACCGATCTTGACCCCCTCGTCCACCTTCAACGTGAACTCGCGAGAGGTTGTCTCATCGTCATCATCGTCCGAATCGGCCATCACCGGCGCGATCAATAGTACAAGCAGAGCCAGATAGATCAGACGCATGTCCTTTCACCGCAGCTTGATCAGAATAACAAGACTATTTATCTGATATATGTTTTTTTTGATATTACTCATAGACATCTCTCGATCTCCAGGCTGAAGTCGATCCAGTTCGCCATCTTGGTAAGGGCTCCCAGAGATATCACGTCTACGCCGGTGGAGGCGTATTCTGCGATATTCTCAGGTTTTATCCCTCCTGAGGCTTCCAGGATTACATTTTCTCTGAGGCCTTTGACCTCCAGGAGATCGACCCCTTTCTGAATCTCGGCAGGTTTCATGTTGTCGAACATGATGATCTCAGCTTTCATCTCCACCGCCTTGAGAAGGTCCTTTAGGTTCTCCACTTCCACCTCGATCTTCTTGGTGAAACTGGTCTTGCTCCTGGCGGTGAGGATGGCGTTCTCCAGGCCCATCAGTTTCAGATGGTTATCTTTTATAATAACCGCGTCCGATAGGCTGAGCCTGTGGGGATCTCCACCACCGGCGACGACCGCCTTCTTCTCGAATATCCTGAAGCCTGGTGTGGTCTTGCGGGTACAGGCTACCCGTACCTTCCCTGCCTTTCGTACACAGTCGTGGGTGAGAGTGGCGATCCCGCTCATCCTGCTCAGGAAGTTCAGGGCGAGTCTCTCCCCCTGGAGGATGGCCTTGGCCTGACCCCTGACTCTCATCACCTCGGCATCTGCGCTTAATTCATCACCTTCCGAAACGAAGGGTTCCTGCTCCAGCCCGAAATATCCCATTATATCTCCCGCTTCTTCCAGACCGGAGATCACGCACCGTTCCCTGGAGAATATCAGGGCTTCTGCCTTTGTATCGGGAACAATGGTGCTGGAATCGTCCCACTCACCCAGGTCTTCTACCACCAGCCGTTCCAGCACTGACCGCAGCATACCATAATGCTTTTGTTCTCCAATTGATTTATAGGCTGCGATGGTTCTGAAGATCGGTGTAGTCGGCTGCGGCGCCATCGGGACCGAGATCGCGAAGGCGATAGACCGGGGTGGTATCTCGGCCGATCTGGTGGCAGTTTACGATAGCAACCAGGAATACGCAGAAGAGCTGGTAGATGGTCTGAGCATCTGCCCGAAGATCGCAGACCTGGAGGAGCTGGTAGACCTTGCAGATCTTGTGGTGGAGACCGCCTCCCAAAAGGCCGTTCCCACGGTGGCAAGAGCAGCACTGGAAAAGGGCCGCAGCCTTATGATCATGAGCGTCGGTGCGCTTCTGGATCGGGATCTCTACGATAACCTGGAGCGGCTCGCTCGCGAGAACGACTGCAAGATCTACATCCCTTCGGGAGCTATCTCCGGCCTGGACGGGCTCAAGTCTGCTGGCATCGGCCGGATAAGAAAGATCACCCTCACCACCACCAAGAACCCTGCAGGGTTCGTCGGCGTGCCTTATATCCAGGAGAAAGGGATAGACCTAAAGACCCTATCCGGTCCAATGGTCATCTTCGAGGGTCCTGCAGAAGAGGCTGTCAAAGCCTTCCCGGCAAACGTCAACGTGGCCGCGACCCTCAGCCTGATCGCCGAGGGCGGGGTGGAGGTGAGGATAGTGGCCGACCCGAGGATCGCGGTGAATATGCATCAGATAACCGCGGAGGGCGACTTCGGTCGGATCACCACCAGGGTGGAGAACGTCCCCTCGCCCAGCAACCCCAAGACCAGCTACCTGGCAGCGCTTTCTGCCATCGCTACCCTGCGGTCCATAGTCGAGCCGGTGAAGATCGGGACGTAGAGCCACCATGTGGTAGGTGGCCTGGAGTCTATTACTATAGTCCGGTCCTCTATGCGATAGGGGAGCTTCTCCTCTGGTTGGTAGACGGCATAGACGCACAGGTCGTTCTTCGCCGCCACCAGATCGATATCTTTTCCAGCGGGCTCGATCAGAGGATGCCAGTCCACTGCGCGGGAGCTGCCTTTTGGTATCCAGTAAGCATCGTCTCCCAAACCGTCGCCGTCGTCGTCCCTTCCGCGGTAGTCGTCGTAGTAGTTGCCCGCCGTGGCGTTCCAGAAGTTGTGGCTGGCGTTGTCGTAGGCGTTGGCGTCATTTCTCCAGAAGTTGTTCTTGTATACGAGGTTGTTCTGGTTCTTGTCCAGCCGGATCCCATTGCAGTTGTCCGATGCATCGTTGCCGCAGATCAGGTTGAACTGGCAGCCTTTGGCGATGTCCAGGCCGTTGTGGTTCTTTTCTACGGTGTTCATCGCTACCAGGTTATGGGAGCTGTTATCGAGAAGAGCGATCCCCATCCCCGATTGCGTGCGCTCGTTTCGGCTGGTCTCTCTGGCCAGGTTCCCGATGACGGTATTGTTGGAACTTGTGGTGATCAGTATGCTGTAATACAGGTTCCTGTAAGCCTCGTTCCCTCGGAGTTCGCAGAAAGACGAGTTCCAGAGAACGAGCCCCTGCCAGTTGCCCGAGAAGTAGTTACCTTCCACCAGACAGCGAGACGATTCTTTGAGCATCATGCCTGCGCTGGAGATGTTCGCCGCCTCGTTGTCCACCAGCGATACCTCGCTCGAATGTTCCACATAGACGCCGTACTTTTTGCACTCGCCGAACCGAGACGCCTCGATCCTGCCACCGCGACAGTCCAGAAGCCTCGCTCCGCTATCACAGTTTTGGAACGTATCGTTCCAGAGCGTGATGTTGGCCGCGCCTTCGGCCTGCACCCCTACCTCCGCACCATCGATCTCGCTGTCCTCGATGGTCACGTCGTTGCATGATATCAGGATGGCTGCGTTGGGCATGTCCAGTGCATAGTGGGATTTTCTGTCGGAGGTCTCCATGTAATAACTGAACTTGGCATCCGCATCTTTGGGAACTCCTTCCACTTTGAGCCCGGATATGGTGACCCGGTCGGCCCTGACGGTTATGGCAGGGGTTTGGATCCGGGCGCGGACCACAGGGCCGTCGACCCCCAGGACGGTCAGGCTTTTGTCTACGGTGAAGGGCTTGTACTGGCCCGCTTTCAGCACGAGGATATCGCCGGGATCGGCTCCGTCTACCGCCGCCTGGACGTCACTGTCTACAGGTATTAGCATACCGCTGGAGATGCTTATGAGAAAAAAGAAGGCCAAAGCTGCTGCGGTCAGCCTGCGGACCCTCTGACCACAGAGAATATTTTTCAGCACCATAACTTCAGTGTCTGAAGTGGCGCATCTCGGTGAAGACCATGGCCATCTCATGTTCGTTGGCAGCATCTATCACCTCGGCATCTCTGATGGATCCTCCCGGATGGACCACGGCAACAGCTCCGGCTCGGTACGTCTCGTCCAGCCCGTCGCGGAAGGGGAAGAAGGAGTCCGTCGCAGCGACCGTTCCTTTTGTGTCCAGGCCGTGCTCGTCGGCCTTCTCCGCGCCGAAACGTGCCGAGTCCACCCGGCTGACCTGGCCTGAGCCTATCCCTATCGTCTGGTTCTCGGTGGCGTAGACCAGGGCGTTGGACTTCACATACTTGGTCACCTTCCATGCAAACCTCAGCGCACTCGTCTCTTCCGGTGTGGGTTCTCGTTCTGTTACCACCTTCCATTTCTTGATGTCCGAAGTGTCGTAGTCCTGGAAGAGCATCCCACCGAAGATGCTTTTTCCGTACCATCCGGTGTACAGATCTTCTTTCCTCTCCAGGAGGGTGCCGATGTCCAGGATCCGTCGGTTTGGCTTCTCGCCGAGGATCTCCAGGGCGCTGGGCTCGTATCCGGGTGCCAGCATGACCTCGATGAAATGGTCGCGCATATCCTCGGCCATATCTTCATCCACCGGCTCGCTGAAGCCGATCACTCCTCCAAAGGCGCTCTTGGGATCGGTGGCCAAGGCCCGCCAGTAGGCCTCTCTGAGATCGTTCCCGTAGGCTACGCCACAAGGGTTGGCATGTTTCACTATCACCGCCAGTCTCCTATCGTCTCTGACCCCGTCGTACTCGGTCAGGTCCATCAACATCTCCAGGGTGGCCTCTGCGTCGACCACGTTGTTGTAGGACATCTCCTTGCCCTGGATCTTGGTCGCCTCGTAGAGGCCCGTGCCTCCAAGTTTCCGGTAGAGGGCCGATGCCTGGTGCCAGTTCTCTCCGTATCTCAGATCCTGGACCTTCTCGTAGATCTGGACCTTGTACCGATCACTCTGGAGGGCCTCAAGCTCTTTTGCCTCCTGGGCTATACAGCTGCAGAGGGCCTGGGCAGCCAGCTCTTTTCTCGTCTCCTCCGTGAGGTTGCCTTCTTTGATCTCCTCCAGCACCTTCTCGAAGTGTGCAGAGCCGACCAGGATGCCGCAGCGCTCTCCTATGGCATGCCTGGTGATAGCCAGGCCTGGAGGGCTTGATTCAAAACCAGGATCGCATACCACGAGACGTTCCGAGTTCATCGTCTGAGAACTTGTGGCGATCTCGTTCATCATATCGGCAACAGAAGACTCGATTATCTCCAACCCGAGCTGCTCCAGGTCGGTGAGAAAATCCTTCACCACGCGAGACTCATCAGCCAGCACGACTACTTGCCTGATCCGCATAAAAACCTTAACCTTCATCGTCGTTGGATTATTTTAAGATTGCCCTATGAGATGAACCTGTCATCCGGGTAAAGCTTTATGTCGTTGGGATAACGCCACTCTGCAGATGGAAGACCAGATAGGTGAGGCGGTAGATAAACACCCGGAAGGTGTCACCATAAGGTTCGAGGTGGTGCCCGGCGCCAGCAAGCTGTCGATCCCCTCCGGCTTCAATCCCTGGCGCCGATCTTTGGAGGCCAGGCTCACGGAGAAGCCCACGAGAGGAAGGGCCAACGCTCAGCTGACGCGGGAGCTGGCATCTCTCCTCAACGTTCCTGGATATCGTGTGGCGGTGATCGGCGGCCAGAAGAGTTCCCGGAAGACTGTACTGGTAAAAGGCGTGGAGATCGAGAACGTCGTGGCATGCCTGGCGGGAAGAGGTGGCCTTCGATGAGGCGCAGACGCGAGGTTCCAGGCACGGTCAGGGCGACCTGCGATCTGGAGGCGCTGGAGGGGCTGATCGAGGAGCTCCGGGAGGCCTCGGATGGCGGCGCAGCCATAATCGTGGAGGGGATCAAGGATCGGCGGTCCTTGCAGGAGTTAGGGATCGAAGGGACGATAATGACGGCGGCCGAGAGGCCCGCCCTGGAGGTGGCCGAAGACGCGGCCCAAAACTTCGGTGAGATAATCATTCTCACCGACTGGGACCGGGCCGGTGAAGAGGAGGCCCGCCTGATGGAGAAGCACCTTTTGTGTACCCGGGCCCATGCCGATCTGTGGATCAGGGATCGGCTCAAGAGGATGGTCCGGCGGGAGATCAAGGACGTGGAGAGTCTGAGCCGCTACGTGCAGAGGATGAGGGCGGAGGCATGTCCATCCAGATGGCTGTGACCGGGAAGCCGGGCGTGGGCAAGTCTACCCTGGTGATGAAGAGCCTCGACCAACTGGACTGCGTTGTTGGTGGCATGCTGACCAAAGACGTGCGAGTACGGGGGAAACGGGTGGGTTTCGAGCTCCGGGACCTGCGGTGCGGCGCCCTTGGAACCCTGGCCTCTCTGGAGGGCGCCGGCCCCCGGCTGGGCAGGTACCATGTCAACCTCCACGACCTCGAAGAGATCGGGGCTGCGGCCATCGAGGATGCGGTTCTCATGGCGGATATCGTGGTGATCGATGAGATCGGCGCAATGGAGCTTTTTTCTTCCAGGTTCGTGGAGGCTGTAGAGACGGCGCTCGGGTCCGGGAAGTCTATGCTGGTGGTGGTCCAGGCGAAGTCCAGGCATCCTCTGGCCGTGAAGATCAGAGATACGTTCCTGTTGGTGACGGTGACGAGAGATAACAGGGATGGACTGGTGAGGGATGTTGCAGAGAAGATCGAATCGGCGCTATGACCGAGGTTCATTCATGCATAATTCGTAACTGCTCACCTACCCGTCACAAAGTTTATTATCGATGAGATGATATTATTTGTCACAATGGTTGCAAACGAGCAAATCCTCGCTTAGGTCGGATTCACTCGAATTATATATTATATAGAAAGGCAAAGAGAGCAATACTTTTAGTTGTTGTACCCCAACGATACTCTGGTGAGGAGTATGCAAATAAAAGCGATATATATGAGAATGATGTTTTGAAACCATTGGAGGAGTTGGGCTTGCCAGAAAATTCCGAAGTACGGATCAAAATCAAAAAAAGCTTTAGCAGATTACTCGACGAAGTTGGGGTCGACGGAATGGTGATCGTGGAGATCCCAGATTCAGAGGTCGTTGCCTCCGGTGAGGTGGAGATATACCTCTTGCCCTCGGATCTCGACTACACTCTGGAGATTACGGGCACCGGCAACGGAAAGATGGATCTGGACGTCATCACGCCCCAGGGCGACTCCGAGGCGAAGGTGGTCTCCTTCCAGAATGTGGCCCTGCGCCCGGGCGATCGCCTCTCCTCGGAGTTGAAGTCCGGCGGGAAAATGAGTTCTCTCCGGTCGGGTGGTACGGCTCTGAGCCCAGCCTGGTGGGCACCTTGGACCTTGGAGAGGAGGAAGGAGTGGGGCATGGGCATGAGACGCCAACCACTTCCGGGGAGAGCACTGGTTCAATGAAGGAGGAGGAGAAGGTGGAGGAGCAGGAGGCGGTGGAGGTAGTGGAGGTGCTGATCTTCGAGCGCAACACCTTGGGCGCAGTCGAGAACAATCCCCCGAACCCCACCAAGTTCACATTGGACCGATCCTACTCGATCACCGAGATTCGCACCTACCACTGGAACTACGGCCAGGGCCAGACTCCTGGAATAATCGGCATCCAGGACAGCAACGGCAAGGTATGGGGTATGTGGCCCGCCTCTGGCCAGCCGGGGATGGGCGGCGTTCCCGGCGCCTACTGGTCGGTCAGGCTCAATTTGGAGCTGCCGCCAGGAGAGTACACCATACTGGACTCCGATCCTGCCACCTGGTCTCATAATAGCGATACCGGTGGGGAGGGCATCGTTTGGGTCTACGGCTGTGAAGTATCGGAACTGCCATACCACGGTGAACTCCTAATCGACGCTCCACCGGGCGGCTGGGAGGGGATAACTCCTGGAGAGGCGATATAAGCTCTACTTGCAAGAAGCCGGAAGGGCAGAAGGAATAAGATCAAGTGTAGAGTTGTACGAAAAGATCAAGAGAGGGTAAGAGCCGAAAAGCTTTTCCAGGGTCAAATTTTATTTAAATCACTTTAAAAATCTCAAAAGCCACCCCGACACTCTCTTTTTCCTAACAAAGCAACTTAGTTTACCCCACCGGTTTTATATCCCAAACCCCACTAACCCGGAGATATAAACCGGCACCTGCCATAATTGTATCTGAAACCGCCGCCGCCTGTCGAAACTTTAATTCGCCTATTATTATGGGAATGTTCTTTTCCATATAACTGATACTTGAGCGCGTTAGACCGCTCGGATACCATATACTATGGAATAGTCGAGTTCACATCATTTTATTTTGATCCGTTTTTAAATAAGTGAATTCATCAAAACAAGACCGTTTCGCTGGTGGTTTTATAGTTATCACAGATATACAAAACGTTTTTGAGATGTGGTGCTCCAATTTGATGGCCATTTGGTCCCTATCAGGTTTCTGAATCGGTTTCTTCTCTAGCTTTTTTCACTGGTGGCCTATGGGCCACAACCGGTATATTACGAAACTCGCTTATTTTGTCACCGCCCGCCTGCTGTTGCTTCTTGTGTATAGGTATATGTCATAAAGTGCTATAAAATAGAGTTATGACATAGAACCAACTTGTCTTATGGCCGCATGATGGTGGTTTCCCTGCTTGTCGAATATTAACGGCTTGATGAAAACGGTGAGCAGTCGGCAGAGACGAACTCACCGTCATAGGTGATCACCTCGGTGAAGTTGTTTCTGGCTTCGGTCTCATAAATTATAGCCACGTTTGCTTCGAATGATCTGATAGAATATGCTTGGACTCATACTCAGGTGACTCAAACCACCCTCCAATGGTTGTGTGGTACTCAAAATTCCGCTCCTTTTTAAACGGCGCAATTGTCTCTTGCATTTTTCGAAGATTCTCTTTCGCTTCAAGAATTTCCGTAGGGGTTCTCTCTTTTTCCCTCATGCTTTTTCCTCCTGTTTTTGTGGCAAGTTAACAGAGTACGCATGGTTCTTAGTTTCGATGCATTTTAAAGCAAATGTATTTACGTAACTATTTGTTCGAATGTATAACTCATAAATCAATCTCCACAATTTGTTGTTATGATCGAGTATATCGATATTTAGACCACATTTTTTTGCTTCGTCTCGATATATAGGTCTCCCGTGTGTTTTTGTTTGTTTTGGTGTCAAGAATGTGGCTATTTTCTTTTTTATCTCATCTTCATCTATACCCTCCATCATACCAGATGCAAGAGATTTTATGGCTATATCTTCTGATAAAGAAAGGGCCATTCTAAATTCTTCAATCTCTCTTTCATCATAGTGTTCCAATTGTTGTAAATAAGGCTCCAGTTTTCCTTTTGTTTTCACGGCCTTCGAAAATAGGTTATCGTAACTTTGAATAACATTATAAACGGAATATGGCTGTCCGCCATCTTTTATAGAAACTTGTGGGTCAATAGGACCTAACTCCGACGTTGGTCCCATCATAATCTTACTTGCACCAAAACATATCATCGTAGCTGCAGATTTTGCTTTTCCAGGAACAACCGCCACATATTCGTCTGTTTCACTATAACTGCGACAGGCCTTAATTATCCTTTCAGCGGTGAGACCGGACCCTCCAGGAGAACTTATGAGCAACACTAGTCCACTTGATAAATCCATACTCTGCATAGTTGCCTCTAGGATATCGGCATCACTATCATCAATCATAACTGGATACCTAAAACTGGTAAAATACAACAAAACAGGCATTTTTAGTGTGTTTTCTAAGTCAGCAAGAATTTTTTTTCGTGTATCTGGACCTTGCGTTCGTTCGCCTAAAACACGGTTTATTACGGGGTCTGGAATTTCTTGTGTCATTGAACATGCACTCCAGTTACGTAAAGACACCCTAAACTAATGATACTGATAGCAAACCATTACCTATCTACCCACTACTAGTACTTTTCCGTCTTAGAGTCTATTCCAATTATCCGACTCTCCTCCACGTCACAGCTCCGGGGGCACCTGTGGTTATGATGTAGAACTATTTCTCCTCCAGACAGTGATACTCTCTACCCCTCTCCTGGTTACAGATTTCAAAATGGGATATACGACTACAAAATCGAGTACTACTAGGTTATCACTCTATAATGAATAGATAAACTTCGGGGCTAATCTTATTATTGGTTTTAACCAATTATCCGAAAAATTTAATTACTTTGAGCACTTAATATCAGGATAAGACCAAAATATGGGCGTATATCATGTTACCACCACTAATTCCTGATATTAGTCACCAAACATGGATAACAGCTAAGAATATACTTGGTTTTATCGACACAAAACGACCTAGGAAAGTCGTAGGCAGGTCGAAAATATCTGAGATAGATGATTTTATTATTGTGATTAAAGTTTTAATGATGGCTAGCTTGTTTGAAAGGAATATAACAAACATAGTTTCAGAGATTAACTCAAATCCCAAATTTAAAAGATTCTTA
>DAOG01000057.1 GCA_002501765.1 Methanosaeta sp. UBA204 | reverse complement strand
GCGTCTTCGCGTCTTCGCGTGAGTAAGAAAGTAGGGGGCACGCGAAGACGCCATTCTCCGTGAGATGGAAAACTTTCTGGCGGATTTTCTTGTCTGGATGCCCGCAGCCTGCCAAGTTTTATCGGTCTCAGATCCGGGCCGTCCTCGCCCGCAGAAGGTGATCTGCCAGGACCAGGGCCACCATCGCCTCGGCCACGGGCACGATCCTGGGCGGGATGGATGGATCATGACGACCCTTTATCTCTATCTCCACCGGCTCCCCCGTGGAAAGGTCAACGGTCCGCTGGGGTCGCGAGATGGAAGGCGTGGGCTTGACCGCGATCCTGCAGACCAGGTCCGCGCCATTGGAGATGCCGCCCAGGATCCCGCCTGCGTTATTTGTCTCGAACTCGATACCCTCCGCGCCCTTTATCAGCGAATCGTTCATCTCGCTCCCCCGCATCCGGGCGCTCTCGATACCTGCGCCGATCTCCACGGCCTTGACCGCCCCTATGCTCATCAGTGCTTTGGCCAGGTCCGCATCCAGCTTATCGAATACCGGATCCCCCAGACCGGGAGGCACACCCCTGGCCACGATCTCCACGATCCCGCCCAGGCTGTCGCCTCCCCGCCGGGCATCCTCCAGGGCGGAGATCATCTTCCCCGCCGCCTCGGGATCGGGACAGCGGACCGAGTTGCTCTCGGTGAGTTCTCCGAGGCGGGCGAGGTCGGCGGCGGTGACCGATGCCTTGACGCCCCCCAGCTCGATCACATAACCCAGGACCTCGACACCCTCCCGGGCGAGGAGGATCTTGGCCACCGCGCCTGCAGCAACCCGGCCCGCGGTCTCTCTGCCCGATGACCGGCCTCCGCCCCGGTGATCCCGTATGCCGTACCTGGCGATGTACGTGTAGTCGGCGTGGCCCGGACGGGGCCGGTGCCTGAGAGCTTCGTAAGCGCCGGGCTGGGCGTCTTTGTTCAGGATCAGCATCGATATCGGGGTGCCGGTGGTCCTCTTCTCGAAGACGCCGCTGAGGATCTCCACCCAGTCATCTTCCTGGCGAGCCGTGGATACTTCGCTCTGACCGGGGCGCCTCCGGTCCAGCTCTTTCTGGACGTCCTCCTTGGTCAATGGTAAGCCTGCGGGGCAACCGTCCACCACCGCGCCCACCGCGCGCCCGTGGCTCTCTCCCCATGTCGTGACCCTGAACAGGGCGCCGAAAGCATTGCCTGACATATGTGGGAACCTCGCCTATCGGACATCCCGGGTGGGTGCCCGAAAGTTTCAGGCATGTGGTTTGGCGCTCGCCTTATTTAAAGGGTCATTTTAACCATCCCGGTCACCTTTAAATACAACTCCCTTATGACCGATATCTGGAGATCACTCATGGGAATCATAGACGATGCTAAGAACGGAAAGATGACCGAAGAGATGAAGACCGTGGCTGAGGAGGAGGGCGTCACCCCCGAGTTCGTCCGGCGAGGGATCGCCAGCGGTAAGCTCGTCATCCCCATCAGCCCTTACCGAGAGACCCGGCCGGTGGGCATAGGCAAAGGTCTCCGGACGAAAGTGAACGCCACCGTAGGCACCAGCAGCGATATCGTGGACCTGGATATGGAGATAAGGAAGACCAGGATCGCCGAGGAGGCAGGTGCCGACACCCTGATGGAGCTCTCCACGGGAGGAGACCTCGCCGAGATAAGGAAGAAAGTGATCGAGAACACCTCTTTGAGCGTGGGGAGCGTTCCCCTCTACCAGGCCTTCATCGAGGCCATAAGGAAGTACGGGGCCGGGGTAGACATGACCGAAGACGACCTCTTCCGGGCCCACGAGGAGCAGGCCAGGGCGGGCACCAACTTCATGGCCATCCACACCGGGATCAACAGCATCTGCGTGGAGAGGCTCAAGCGCCAGGGCGGCAGGTTCGGAGGGTTGTGCAGCAGGGGCGGAGCCTTCATGGTGGCCTGGATGCTCCACAACGAGAAAGAGAACCCCCTCTACAGCGAGTTCGACTATCTACTGGAGATCTTGAAAGAGCACGAGGTCACCCTGAGTACGGGCAACGGGATGAGAGCAGGGGCCGTACACGATGCCACCGACCGCACCCAGGTCCAGGAGCTGATAATAAACAGCGAGCTGGCCGATCAGGCACACGACTTCGGCGTCCAGACCATAGTGGAAGGGCCGGGACACATACCCGTAGACGAGATCGAGGCAAATGTGAAGGTCATGAAGAGGCTCTCCAACGAGAAGCCTTTCTACATGCTGGGCCCCCTGGTCACGGACATCGCCCCCGGGTACGATCACCTGGTGGCAGCCATCGGTGCCAGCCTCGCGAGCGCCTACGGTGCCGATTTTATCTGCTATGTGACCCCTGCAGAGCACCTGGCGCTGCCCAACGAGTCTGATGTAAGAGAAGGGGTGATGGCATCCAGAATAGCGGCACACGTCGGCGATATGATCAAGAACGGCACTCGTGACAGAGACCTGGCCATGGGACGGGCCCGGCGGGACATGTACTGGGAGGAGCAGTTCGATCTGGCCATAGATCCGGTTGTCGCCAGAGAGGTAAGAGCCGATAGGTCTCCTACCGACAGCAAGGTCTGCACCATGTGTGGCGACTTCTGCGCTCACAAGATCGTCGCGGAGAACATCGATCTGAAAAAGTGATTCTCCGGGCATCGAGGGCAAGCCGGGCAGGATACTTCCTGTAAAAGACGATGCAGGTGCCGAGAGGTCCCCAGCAGCCCAATCTGCACCGTGTGCGGCGACTTCTGTTCACACAAGATCGTTGCAGATAATATCGATCCAAAAAAGATCTATCTGGCAGCCATATCGGCCAAGAACTCCAACAGAGTGGCGCTGGAGAGGGCAGCGGCGATCTTAAACTTCGCCTTGAACGTCTTGCCGGTGATACGGATCTCGCCATCGTTCCAGGCCTGCTGGAATACCTCTACCGGATCCTCCGCATCGAGGATCCTGGAAATGGAATCTTCCTTCCCTTCAATCACGACGGTGGGAGAATCCATCTCCCCTTCAACTGTTTTCACCACCAGGGCGTTCTCCATATACAGCCCGGCAACCAGGATCGTGCCGTTCTCCCTGATGATATTAATCTCGATTCTTTCGTCGCCTAGAAGGCTCTTCACCAGATCGGGCGCGTTTTCCATGCTGGCGTTGTAAAACTCGACCCCATGCTGGATGAACTCGAAGTCGATGGAAGTGCCCGAGGCTGCCGCGGCCGATACGGTGACGACCAAGACCAGCGCGACAATAAATACAAAATACCTCATATCGAAATACCTCATATAACCTTAGATTGTGGGGGCGGCATATATATTTTGTGACTATTTATCTTATCCAGATACGTCTCTGTTTCTCCGGGTTTTTCGGTGACCAGAGAATTGTTTAAGTACGTTCCTCACGGATAGGTTAAGCTATGGACCTTCTGGTGCTCTGCATCGACAGAGACGACGATCTGGGAAAGAAGGCGGGAATCGATAGTCCTGTAGTGGGGCGGGCGGCCAACGCCGAAGCGGCTCTGACCATGGGGATCGCGGATCCGGAGGACTCGGACCTCAATACAATATTCGGCGGGATCAAGGCCTATGACGAGTTCATGGCAGATGGCAAGGACGTGGAGATAGTCACCCTGACGGGCGATACCAACGTCGGCCTGGTCTCCGACAAAAAGATAGCCGAGCAGCTCGATGTCCTCGTCGAGCGTTTCCACCCCGATGGGGTGATCGTCGTCTCCGATGGTGCCGAGGACGAGGCAATCCTCCCCATAATCCAGTCGCGGGTCAAGGTCGACGGTGTACGTCGGGTCCTGGTGAAGCAGAGCCACAACCTGGAAAGCACCTACTACCTGCTCAAGAAATTATTCGAGGAGCCGAAGATCAGCCACCCGCTCTTCCTCCTCATGAGTCTCCCGCTTCTCATATACACCATATTCAGCATCCTCGGCAGGTCTGAGCTGGCCGTAGTCGCCATCACCGGTGCGGTGGGGATATACTTCTTCTCCAGGTGGCTGGGGCTGGACGACTTCATCGGCGACACCAAAGAGACGTTCACGGGTTCTCTCTACCGAGGAAGGGTCGCCTTCATCACCTATGTCCTGGCCGCGGTCTTGGTGGTAATCGCCACCATTCAGGGTGCCACCAGGTTCTGGGACTACTATACGGGAGATATCTGGTACGGCTACATCACGCTGGTCATGATCTTCATCAACGCCAGCGTGTGGTGGTACGTGGCCGCGGGAATCTGTGTCAACCTGGGCAAGATCCTGGACTTTTACCTCGAAGGCGTCGGCGACGAGCGCACCTATTCCTATCCCTTCTTTATATTCGCCACAGGACTGATCTTCTGGAGCGCCAGCGTCTTCATCCTGGCCAACAACACCGACCTGGTCTTCCCCGGGCAGAGCGCCAAATACCTGGCAGCTTCGTCGATCCTGGCCATACTGATCGCCCTGGCGGGGGTCAAGTTATCCAGACGGATGGCAGAGAAGAGACGGACCTAGTGATGTGATCCTTTGATAGAGATCGAGGCTTCGGGAGAAGACTGTATCTGCGATTTCACCTTCGATTTTTGCTGGCAGCACCAGGGGACGAGGTTAGACCCCCATCAGAAGGTGGGCGGTTCTAGCTACAAAGACATGGTGGATGGCCTCAAACGTGGCGAGACGGTCCTGATCAGGGGCGATGTCGGTGGCCGGTTGGGGTCGAGCCTGGGCGTCGATCTGGTGAAACTCGGGGGAGAAGGCGGTCCCATCGAAGGAACTGGTTACATTATCGTGGACGGCAACGTGGGCCGCCGCATGGGCATCAGCATGCTGCGAGGTGCGGTCTACGTCAGCGGTGAGGTGGCTTCGCCCGTGGGGAACGTGGTCGAGGTGGAGACCGACAAGACTGGATATAAAAAGTACGTCTCCATAACCGAGGTCTTGGAGCGGGGCGGCCCCATCCTCCAGCCCAACCATCTGGACGAAGGAGACCTGATCCTGGCGGACGGACTGGTCAGAGAGACCCTGGCCGCCAGGAACGTCGCGGACAAAATGATCCGGGTAAAAGGAGATGCAGGGATGAGCGCCGGTATACTGATGCGCTCGGGATCGCTGGGCGTTCGCGGAAATGCGGGCAGGAACACGGGGGTTCTGATGAGGGGCGGAAGGTTGGTGGTCCGGGGAAGATGCGAGGACTTCACCGGTACCGAGATGCGGGGTGGCGAGATCTTTGTCCAGGGCGACGCAGGCGGATACATCTGTTCCCGGATGAAGGGCGGAGTGATCTTTGCCCGGGACGGCAAGCCCGTACCACCGGCCAGGGCGCATACCCTTAAGGGCGACGAAGCCGGCCACGTGGCCAGAATGCTGGGGATCAATAACATCCAGGCCATGATGTACAGGAGGTTCTCCCTCTGACCAGGGCACGATACGATGTAGCGTTGACCAAACCACAGCGCTGTGTAATACCTAAACCGAAAAGTTTAATACCAAGTGATATCTATTAGTGGTTGGTGGTGTGTTCACCATACCGTGACCTCGTTGGTAACACGCCGCCGATGTGGTGGAAAACATGGCTTCACCATCGTCTTCCTGACAGCGGTGCTCGGGCTCGGGCCTGGGCACCCTCTTCTGCCTTTTTTCCTCTGGTGACTCTTCCATCTTGGTTGTCTCATCGTTTCTTCATACCCGGTCGGGTCGGATCTGATATCGTGCCCGTCGCCGTTGAGAGGCCTCACAGGCACCACGTATGGATCGTCCAGGGTGTCGGAGTACCTGGCGGCCAGGCTGAGGTCGCGGATGAATCTGGCATAGTCACAGTAAATTTGAAAAGTAACATTCTTATCTGAGGTGCGCGTCTAATACACGGCAGATATAAGAAGACCGATGTGGCGGGTAGCTTTGTCATCTGGCAAGTAAACGTTCATGATACCCAGTCTCATGCCTGAAGAATGAAAATCGGCAGGCATAGGCAGCTTGGGTCATCATCTTCATGGCAAGAAAGGACAGTATGTAGAGATGATCGTGCTAATTGAACCGTTGGCTGTGCTCAGGTGTCCTCATTTGACAGCCCGTCAGATGATTCATTCCGGACTGATTGGGCTTTGGAGAGACCGCGAGGATAGTGCAGCTTATGCATGTCAACTCCGTGAGCAAGCACAAAGGCGGCGAGCAAAAAGCATATCGTGCTCGAAGACGTAGACATTGTGACCTGCGCCACCCGGGCGGTCATGAGCGGTACCTACGCCGTATTCTCTTTTCCCGTGGCCAGGCCTCATGCCTTCAGGCGGGCAGAGAAGGCCTGGCTCAACGGCGTCCCCGCCCAGGCAGGGTTGTGCCGAAATGGTCGTCGTCCGCCAGCCGGAGCGCCGCTTCCCAGGCCGCGATCCCACCGGTGCCGCACCCACCCCTTCGAGAGGGCTTCTCACCGGGAGCCAGTCGTAGAACCTCCTGCTAGACCAAAAGATGGACCCGACATGCCCCATCAGATCGCTTCCTTCCTCTTCTCCACCACCCTTATCGCCTCGATCGCCGTGGTGGGGTAGTTCCCGGTCTCGTCCTTCTCCAGCGACTTCACCATGTCCCAGATGTTCAGGAGCGCCACCGAGACCCCGGTGAGGGCCTCCATCTCCACCCCCGTCTTGCCCACGGAGGTGACGGCAACCGTGGCCTCCACAGTCTCCGGCCGGAGATCGAACTCGACCACGACGCTGGTGACGGGGATGGGATGGCACATCGGCACCGTTCTGGGGGTTTCCTTTACTGCCAGGATAGCCGCTACCCTGGCGGTGGAGAGGACATCGCCCTTCTTCACATTTCCCGAACCGATAGCCTCCGCCGTAGACCTCTTGAGCCTCACCACCCCGATGGCGGTGGCCGTCCTCTTCATCACCGGCTTCTCGGTTATGTCTACCATCCCCCGGGAACGAGTCCTCACGCGATCACCGCCTCATCGCCACGGGGATCTGCTCGATGACGTCCGTGGCCGTCAGGCCGAACCCCTTCTCGGCGCAGGCGATATCGCCCGCCCTGCCGTTGACGAAAGCTGCAGCGACCGCCGCCTGGAACGCGGACGTTTTGCAGTAGAAGGCCCCGGTGATTCCTGCCAGGACGTCGCCGGTGCCGCCGACGGTCATCCCCGGGTTCCCGGTCTTGTTGCCTCTGACGACCAGCCCGTCGGAGATCAGGTCGGTCTTCCCCTTGAGGAGGACGGTCACCTCCAGATCCTTGGCGACGTTCTTCACCACATCCAAGGGTACTTTTCCCGGCGAGATCAAAACGGGACAGATCCTCCTGAACTCGCCCTCGTGAGGGGTGATCACGCCTTTCAGGGGGACGCCGGGCAAGAGAGCATCGGCATCCATTACCACCTTCTCGCAGAGGGGGACGAGCCTGGATAGGGCATCTTTGGTCTTGGGGTCTCGACCCAATCCCATGCCCACCACCACGACATCATGAAGAAGTATCAGCTCCCTCAGGACATCTAGATCGTCGGAAGAAAGGTGGTCTTTGGAGAGCTCCCTCACGATAAGGTTGGGCGAGAAACCGGCCACGGTCTTGGAGACGGCGGACGGGGTGGCCACGGTCACGATATCGGCACCTGCCCGGAGGGCGGCCATGGCAGAGAGAGCAGGGGCGCCGCTGTAGGCCCCACCCCCGATCACCAGCACCCTCCCGTTATTTCCTTTGTGGCTCTGGTTGGAGCGAAAGGTCACCGGGATGAGGTCACCGGGTCCCACAAGAAACTCGGCGGCAGGTGGTATGCCTATGCTGGCGACCTCGACCTCGCCGGACATCCCGACCTTTGGACGATGGAATGTCACGGTGAGCTTTGGTTTGACCTCCTTATCGGTCCCCATGCCGCTGGGCACGTCGACCGATATTACGGTCCTTTTGCAGGAGTTCATCGCCTCTATGGCCGATGCCTCGATACCGCGAACGGTCCCCCTCACCCCCGTACCAAAGACTGCATCGATCACAATATCGTAGCTGGAGAGTGCATCGAGATCCTCGGGATCCCGTACCTCCTTTAGATCGAACCCCATCTCGTCTAGGATCTTCCAGTTCCGTCTCGCCTCTTCGGTGGCGATATCCCTGGACCTGCCCAATAGGAGGACCGTGACCCGGAGGTCGCCGAGATGGCGTGCGGCCACGAAGGCGTCGCCGGCGTTGTTGCCTCGGCCGGCCACGATGACGATCTTGTCTCCTGTGGCTCTGGTCCTGATCTGGCGGGCCAGCGCTGCGCCTGCGTTCTCCATGAGCTGGAGAGGTAGCAGGCCGAAATATTCGCAGTTGGCATCCACGGCACTCATCTCAGCAGAGGATATTGGTCTCATGAGATAGTATATGTGTCTGAGATGATAGAAGAGGATTTCGAAACGACTGAAATATATGTACCAGAACGCTGGCGTCTTCACGCCAGCTCTGAATATCGTTTCCGATCCTTTAGTTCCTGTTTCTTGGCGGCGTTCCAGCCGCTGACAGCCTGGATGTAGCCGGTCACCCTGCTCATCTGCTCCACGTTCTCGGAGCTGCAGCGGGGACACTCTTCCTTCAGGCCAGGAGCCACGTGGTAGCAGTTGAGGCAGACGGTCATGTCCCTGGTGAAGGCGAAATATCCGATCTGGGTGTTCTTGGCCAGCTTCATGGCGAAGTCCATCAGGCCCTGAGGGTCCGGCATGGCCTCGCCCAGGAATATGTGGAATATATTTCCGCCGTCCACGATGGGGAAGAATACGTGCTCTTTCTGGGCCCTCTCGAAGATGGAGACCTCTGCAGAGGGTGGCAGATGGGTCCCGTTGGAGTAATAGACGGGCAGATCGCGCGTCTTGTGAACGGAGACCAGGGAGGTCGCAAGGTCACCTTTGACCACCTTCTCGGCGTGCTCCCTGAACTCGTCATGGATCAGGTCAGAGACGGCGAACCTCTGGACGGTGGTCTCGGCAGGGGTTCTCGCCAGGGCGATGGTTATGCCATGGCGCGCGCTCAGCTCTTTGGAGTAGAGCTCCATCTCGGTCATGGCCCGGACCGCCAGCTTCCAGGCATCTTTGGACTCGTGCAGCTGGTGGCCGGTATGGAACTGGACCATCTCGTTGACGCCTACGACGCCGATGGTATAGACCAGGCCGTCGAGGTCCACGGCCACGGTCCCTTTCTGCCCTGTGTGGGGGTCCTTCGGTCGCTGGGTGGCGAAGGGCATCCTCTTGTTCCTCACCACCTGATCCATCCATTCTTTCTTGACCTTGAAGATGTCCACGGCGACGTCCATGAGGTTTCGCAGATACTCGAAGAGGAGCTCGTCGTCCCCCCTGGCCAGGTAGGCGGCCCGGGGACAGTTGAGGGAGACCACCTGCCAGGACCCCATGGAGAAGTGCATGCCATCTTTGAAAAGCATCTTTTCGTCGAACAGGTCGTCGTTATCAGCATTAGCCGCGAACTGATAGGCACAGCACTGATAGCATGATATCCCTTTGCCCGCGCCCCGGTAGGCCGGGAGCTGGTTGTCGTAATAGGGGGTGCCGTACTTGGCGGCGAGCTCGAAGGTGAGAAGGTACAGGTCCCTGTAGGAGGGCATGTCAGGGTTGGCGGCGTTGAACTCTTCGTCCTCCTCTATGAAGTCGGGCTCGATGCTGATCTCCGGTTTGGGGAAGTTGAAGGGCTTGCCCCAGTAATCTCCCGCCAGCATGACCTTCATCAGGGCTTCGAAGCCCAGCCTTACCTCGCGCTCGAACTCGCCGTAGGTGCGCAGAGGCGCTTGTTCACCGTTCCAGATCTTGCCTTTGTACACAACAGGCATATCCCGCCAGAGCCCGGGAACCCCGGGGCTGAGCTGGACCGAGGAGAAGACCACCTGGCCGCCTCTGGCCACCATCATCTGGGTCATCTCGTAGACGAACATCTGCATTAGCTGGTAGATCTCCTCTTTGGTGTGATTCTCGAAGTAGGGGGCGATGAAGGTCAGGAAGTTGTAGAAACCCTGTCCCCCGGCGAAGTTGGTCTGGGCAGATCCCAGGGCCTTCACCGCGTGGAGGATGGCCACCTCCGCCTTCCTGGCAGGACCGGCCACGCTCGATCTGGTCCCCGTCCCGTCGGGCATTAGACCGTAATAAAAGAAATATCGTAGGTCCCAATCTTGGCAAAATGGGCGAGTCCCAAAGTATTCCAGGTCGTGGATGTGAAGATCTCCGGTCAGGTGTCGGTCGGCCAGGTAGGGAGGGATCAACAGGAGGTACTGCTCCTTGGATATCTTATCTGCCTTCTTCTTGTGGCTAGTCTCGGCGTTCTCCTGGAGGTTGGCGTTCTCGTTGGCCTCGAAACCCGAGCCCACGTCGATCAGATGGGCATCGTAGACCGGTGTGCCCACCCGGGTACAGATATTCCTCCATTCCAGGTGGTGTCTTTCCAGGAGGATGACGTTCATGATCTCCCTGACCAGAGGACCGCTGAGGAACTTCACGTCCATCCACCTGATCCGGCGCTCCGTCTCTTTGGCGATCTCCTTCGCCTCCTCTTCGGAGATTCCGGACGCCTTGTAGAACTGTTCGGATAACTTTGTCTCCTTCAGGAGCTGTTTCACTATCGCCTCTCGGTTCCAGTCCATGAGGTGACCGTCGGTGGTCCTGACCTTGGGCATGATAGAGAGGGATACACCCTCAAGCGTAATCTGCTGGGACTTGTGCATAAAATTCCTTCTGCTCAACGAGCATCCCCCAATTCTAGTATATTGCATTCCAAGCGAAGGTTTAATTAAGTTCCGGTTAATCAGGCTGTTCACCAGTACGGAAGGAAGTACGGATTGTTTTTATGAAAACTTCTACTTGTGCCGGATATGCCTGGAATTCATGGTCTATTTAGACATGCAGAAATTGATTACAAATGCAGTAGTCCGGTGGCACAAAATGCCGGTATCGATGACTTTTGGTCCGATACCGGCCGGGATTGAAGTTGGGATCGTTGAGGAAAAGATGATAGCCAAAGCTTCATCAAAAGACGAAATATTCGCAGTTCCAAAAGTCTTAAATCGTGAAGAGGTAAGGGACGCCTGGTGATTTTACGATGACCGATCCTGGGAAGGAGAACAAAGAAGAGATCAAAGGCCTCTACGACATGGCGATACCCATCGGCATGCCGGTCAGCGTCATCAACGAGCTGGTGGACAAGTTCGAGCTGGATCCGGTGAGGAGAAACGCCAGGGTGGGCCTGATAGACGACGAGGAGGAGGAACGGGAGATCCTTGTGCTCAGAGGCGAACTGGATACGGTGATGGATGCCAAGAAGTACATGTTCGAGGCCCTGGACAAAAGGATCAAACGCTGGGATGAGGGCGATGATAGGACGGAGCGATACAAGGAGATGTACTACAAGACCCATCCCAAAGAGGACGAGAAACAGGAAGAGTAGACCGCCGTAACCGCCTCAGAGGATGTCCATCATCCTGTGCACCTGAGGGAGGACCATCACCTTTTCAGGGTCCAGGTACATCGATGCAGCCTCATGGAGTCGCATCAGCTTTTTTGGGTCCGGTCGGTGCTCTCCAGAGGCGGGCTGGATTACCATAAAGATGTCCAGTCCTTCCAGCCGGGGATAGATGGATTCCAGCTCTGCAGGAACGGTGGAGTTCAGGATCACCGCCTTGGCTATGGTGAAGACCCCAAACCGGGAAGCGGTCTTTAGGCAGGTCAGCTCGTTCTCCACCAGCTCGTTTCTGCCCTCCGGCGAAGATGCCTGGTGGCTGGGGAGCTTGAGGTCCACGGCCGCGAAGTCTATCCAGTCTATCAGGCGGCTGAAACGTGTCGAGGAGAAGCCGTTGGTCTCCAGATAGACCGGCAGTCCTGCTGCTCTGCATCCTATGGCCAGCGCTTCCACGAACTCGGGCTGGCAGAGGGGCTCGCCGCCGGTTATCGATACGCTATGCAGTCCGGGACTTCTCAGGCGCAGTATCAGGTCCATCACAATCTCCGGACTGAGGGGGTTTTCGACCTGCCTGAACCGTCCCGAACCTGCCCGATCCTCGACCCTGCAGATATCGAGACGGGACCGGAACCGGGGGGTATCGCAGTAGATACACCTGAGGTTGCATCCTGCGGTCCTGACGAAGATCTGTCTTCTTCCCACCAGGGGACCTTCCCCCTGGAAGCTGGAGAATATCTCACCTACGATGCCGCCGTTATCTATACCCTGTGGGGTCAACCACGCCCGCCTCCTCGAACCCCCTCATCCTGTGCTGACAGGCCTCACACTCGCCGCAATGTGTTTCTCCTTCCAGGTAGCATGACCAGGTCAGCTCCAGGGGCGCGCCCAGCTTTGCACCCAGGCTCACGATATCGGACTTGAAGAGACTGATCAGGGGAGCCTCGATGACCGGCGGTCTGCTGAAGGAGGCCACCGACTTCTCCAGGAGGGGGTTGAACCGCTCCACGAACTCGGGCCTGTTGTCCGGATAGGATCTCGCCTCTTCTGCGTTGAATCCCACGTAGACCTTTTCCGCCCCCACGGCCTCGGCATAAGCAGCGGCCATCGACCCCAGGACCAGGTTGCGGCAGCAAACCCAGGTAGGAGGGGTCGATGAGGGGTTCTGGATGTCTACCTCGTCGCCCACTGGCAAATGAGCTTTCGCGGTGGTCAGGGCGGAGAGGTTCCAGAATAGGTCGGTATGCACAGCCTTCATCGTTCTCGCCTCCAGGACCCTGGCTATCCTGGTTACGGCCTCCAGCTCTTTTCTTTCCGCCTTCTGACCGTAGCCGACGTGGAATAGATATATCTCGTAGCCTTCGCCCTTGGCGATGGTCGCGGCGACGGTGGAGTCCATGCCACCCGAGCAGAGACAGACCGCCTTCGGCCTGATCGCCTTCGGCCTGTTCAGTCCGTCATCACCCATTTGTTCTCTCCCTCCCAGAGCTTGATCGATACCAGGCAGACGGCGGAGGCGTCGAGCTGCTCTTCCAGCAGCCGTCTCATATGAACGACGATGGCTTCTGCGGTGGGGTTGGGCAAAATATCGTTCAGGTCGCGATGGTCGAACTGTTCCAAAACTACGTTCAGGGCCTCTTTCAGATGGTAGAAGTCCATGACGAAACCGTCCTCGCCTACAGGACCACTGACTACCACTTCTACGGAATAGGTATGGCCGTGGACCCGGGCGCACTTGCCATCGTAGCCGGGTAGGCGGTGGGCGGCGTCGAAATGAGAGACTATTCCTATCTTCATCGTTCTAGCCTGCCCTTGAGTCGGTCGATCTCGTCCAGCTGGTCCAGCATCTTCCTCAGAGATGTCCTCACGGCGTCGGAGAAGTTCACGAACTTCTTGTCGTCGCCCACGTGATCGTTGATGTCGTCGATTATGTGTTGGGGGATGTCTATGGATACCTTGGGCAAAAATAATCCTCCGGTAGGGCCAGGAGAATACCGGGGTATTATTAATAGCTTTCTTGGATCGCGGGAGGCGCTCCGGCCAGAGCCACCAGGGCCTCGGCCTCCATGAAGTGGAGCTTCGCCGGGATGATCAATACATGAAGGGGCCCGCCAAAGTCATACTCCGCCAGGCGGGGGAGAAGATCCGCCCATACGCAGGCGTCTTCGGACCCTGCCCTGGCTATTCCCACGCCCAGGGATCTGTGTAGCACGTCTCCCCCCATAGTCGTTTCTGTCTCCAGGAGGAGCCGGGCGCCCTCGTTCACAGTCATGTATCGTTCGTCCTGGATGTCCAGGAATAGAAGGGTATGAAGGTCTCTTTTCAGGTTCTCCATGACGACCCTGTGGGGGGTCTCCACCACGATCCTCTTTCCTCGTGCGGTATAAGGAAAAGGTATGGAGGTCGACCTGCCGAACCTGTAGTTCTGGAGGCCGGAAAGCCCGGATATCGCCGATACTATCGAGGACGATGGGACCACCTTCGTCTTAATCCCCATCTCCAGGGCTCTGAGCCTCAGGTCCAGGTGGGTGGTGGATACCATCGGGTCGCCGCCCACCAGAAAGGCCACGTTCTTCTCCCGAGCCTGGACCAGCCAGTTTGGGTCGACCTCTACCTCGTCTCTGCTCAGAAGACGGATCTCTCTTTCGTAGAACCGCTCCAGCTTTGCCTTGGAGGCTCCCATCAGCCGGGACGTGTAGAACTCGGCACAGACCAGATCCGCCTCTCTGATCACCCCAAGTCCTCTCACGGAGATGTCCTTCTCGTCGTAGAGGCCGAGACCGACAAAGAAAAGCATAGTGGGGTAGATGCCGCGGGCTTTAAAACACTTACCAAATTTTATAAAATTTTTTGGCAAAGGCTATATGCGTTGAAACTCTTTGTCTCCAGCATGATCGGCAGGACAACTCAGGTTGTGGATTGCCGGGAGAGCATGGGCCTGGCCAAGGGCGGCGGGCTGGCCCAGCGGGGGACGCTCTCCGAGGCGTCGAGACCGGACGTTATAGCCATCGCCATGTCGCCGGGACGGAGGCACATAACCAAGCCGGTATGCGAGATCACCTATGGACTGAGGCGGGAGGCCATCCAGACCAGCGTCCTGGTTCTGGAGGCAGGGTCCGGCGTGCCCGATAGTTTTCCTCAGGCCTCCAAGGGGTTTGGCCCCACCTTCGGGCTGACGCCGCGGGAGGTGGAACAGATCAGACGGCACAAGATCGCGGTGATACATCTGGGCAACGTAAGGTCTCATGTCGTCTACAAGGCCAAGGAGATACTGGCTTTGGCCGACATCCCTGCGGTGGTGGTCTGCCAGTGCCCGGTTGACCTCGAGGACTTCGCCAGGGTGGGGGTCAAGACCAGGCTGGTGATGCCCACCAGGAATAAGGTAGAGACGAAGGGTGCCGTGGTGGATATCGTCTATGGGGTCACCAGGGGGGCAACCTGTACCCGGGTGAAGCTGAACCAGCTGACCAAGGTGCTGAACCGTCATCTGGCCATGATGGAGGATCGATCGGAGGAGATACCCGAGAAGAATATGAACAATATGAAGCAGACCGGGGCCGTCTTCGTCTAATCCGGATGGGGCACATGAAGTTTGTGATACTGCTGGGGGACGGGATGGCCGACCATCCCATCGAGTCTCTGGATGGGAAGACTCCTCTGGAGGCGGCCCGTACACCGGGTATGGACGAGGTGGCGGCCCTGGGCAAGGGCGGGCTGGCGACCACGGTGCCCGAGGGGATGCCGCCGGGGAGCGACGTGGCCAACCTATCGGTGATGGGCTATGATCCTCGCCGGTACTACAGCGGGAGGGCACCGCTGGAGGCGGTGGCCATGAATGTCACCCTCGGCGAGGAAGACGTGGCGTTCAGGTGCAACCTGGTGAACGTGGACCTGGAGACCGGCAAGATGGTGGATTACAGCGCAGGTCACATCACCACCGAGGAGAACAAAAAGATCGTAGCATCGCTGCAAGAGATCTGTTCTCAAGGAGAGCTCCGCCCTGGGGTAGGCTACCGGAACCTTCTGGTCTTGAGAGAAGGCGAGAGTGCAGAGTGCACCCCGCCCCATGACATAATGGGCCAGCCCATCGAGAGTCATCTTCCCAGAGGCGAAGGGTCCGATATCCTGAGAGAGATGATGGAAGCGTCGGTGCCCCTGCTGGCCCGGCATCCTGTCAACCAAAAGCGTATCGCAGAGGGCAAGCGTACTGCGAACATGATCTGGTTCTGGGGCCAGGGAAAAGCGCCCAATATGCCCCGGTTCCGGGAGATGCGGGGGATAAAAGGAGCGATGATCTCTGCGGTGGACCTGCTCAAGGGCATCGGAAAAAGCGCCGGTATGGAGGTCATAGATGTTCCGGGTGCCACCGGCCTCTTGGACACTAACTACGAGGGGAAGGTGCGCGCGGCGCTGGACGCCCTCGCCAGGGTGGACTTCGTCTATCTGCACGTAGAGGCGCCGGACGAGATGGGACACGACGGCGACCTGGAGAAGAAGATAGAGGCCATCGAGCGCTTCGACGCCCGGGTCGTGGCGCCTGTTCTGGAAGGGCTGAGAGGGTCAGGCTACGAGTGGCGGGTCTGCGTCCTTCCCGATCATCCCACGCCTGTTGCTCTGAGGACTCACACCGCGGAGCCGGTGCCCTTTGCGATTGTGGGCGCTGGTGTCGAGGCCGACGAGATGCGGAGGTTCAGCGAGAAAGAGGCAAAGGAGAGGGGGAGCGAGAGGATGATGGGATGGGAGCTTGTGGGAAGGATGGTGGGAGGATGAATCAACGATTGGAAGACAAGATTAAAAATTATAGTAACTACTCAGGTATGTTGATTGGTCTCCCGATTGCGATCCTGTATTTTCTGGCAAGAAAATCCTCCAATCGGTCGGATTTACTTGAGCCCATAAAGTTATACTTTATGTAGAACAAGAAAAATAACCGCGGAGGGCGCAGAGGAACACAGAGCATTTAACCATTTATTTCCCCTCCGCGCCCCTCTGCGTACTCTCGAGTAGTTCCTGCATAGTGAAGTCCCCCG
>DAOG01000083.1:739-11073 GCA_002501765.1 Methanosaeta sp. UBA204 | reverse complement strand
CGGGATTACTCGAATCGGTCTATGTGGCGGTCCTTGCGCGTATGCTTGAAGAGCGTGGATGGAACGTCAAGTGTCTGTTGCCTTTGACTTCAATGGCATGCACTTCGACGAAAGGGACTTCGCGCCTTCGCGCCTTCGCGTGAGGCAGAAAGTAGGGGGCACGCGAAGATGCCATTCTCCGTGAGATGGAAAACTTTCTGCTGGAATTGTAGGACGGCCTCGCTTGTCATAAAAATGTTAGCTACTGAGATCATGCGTTATTAGTCGTGGATGATTTTTTTTCAGGTATGAGATTGGCGTTCATTCGCGTTCATTGGCGGTTGATGAACCGACCAGGGAGCAGATACAGCGCCATCGCATCGAAGAGAAGGAAAAGGCGTTCGTGAACCTGATCCTGTGGCCCTACCGGGCGGCTGGTGGACATCTTCAGCAACGACACCATGACAATCGTGGATATCGGAGGGTAAAACCGCTAATGAACGCGAATGAACGCGAATTGATTCTGATGGATGTGGTTCATCAAATTGTGGGTGCGGCTTTAAAACATATCGATTTTTGTCAAAATCGGCATCAGTAAAAATGCTCTAGGTCGTAGAGTGACCCGCGGAATGTAGGGGTACTACGACCACGTCACCCTTCACAAATCTTCCCAAGCTTCGTCCTCCTCCCGGGTCAGCCATTCCTCGGCAAGGACAGATTCGCTCAGGATGGCAGTTTCGACCCCCGGCCTCTCCTTGGAGCATTTATCCTTCAAAAAGCATATGAAGTCAAGTACTTCCTTAAGATAAGGCTCGGGAAACACCTCGATCTCTCGGAGGATCAATTCCTTCGTCTTCATGCTATTGGACTTATAATTCTCTCAATAGTAAAAGGCTTTCTCCAAACCCGAAGACGTCGCTTGTTAGCTTGGCCAATTTTTCAGCAGAGATGGCGGGCAGCTCAGGCATGGGCCTGGATCGTCAGGGTGTATTCCAGGGTCCCTTCTTCGGTGGGGACATCTTCGCCGCGGGCCACGAGAGATTTGACGTAGGCTTCGATCGCCTCCTTTGCCATCTCGATCGCCTCATCCATCGTCTCCCCGAAGGTGACGCACCCGGGAAGGGCGGGCACGATCACGCTATAGCATCCTTCTGGCTCTTTTTTGAACAAGACTCGATAGCTTAAGGCCCTCATCAAGAGGGATATAGGCCGGTTTTAGTATATATCGGCTTTGCCGACAACACTTAACAGGGGGGGGGGGATGAACTAGCGTTGACCATATCCTCCCCCCAGGACGAGTATCTCTCTGCCCGTTATATCCAGCTGGGTGACCCGGGACGAGACGATATGGACGTTGGCCGATCGGAAGAGGAGACCTTCTGCCTCGGCGTTGATGGTGTGCCAGCCGGGATTGAGAGTCATCATGTATCCTCCCGAGGCGTCTGTGACAACAGAAGACCCGTCATCTGATCTGACCCGCGCACCAGATATGCCTATACCGTTCTTATCGACCACCTTTCCCTCCAGCCACCCCATCCGGGCGGCGAAAGGATCGGTCCCATAGAGAGGATAGCCCACGATCTTCCCCGCCACGGATACCGTCCCGCTCCATACCCTGGCCGTGGCCATGTCAAACCGATATCCGCTAAGCTCTGCGGTCATAGAATAGATACCTGATGGGAGGTCCATCCCGTAATAACCAAGGTTGTTGGCGTTGGTGCCGAAAGAGCCACCTTCGCCGCTTGATATCTGCACCGTGGCTCCGGGTATGCCTCTCCCGTATTGGTCGACCACTCTGCCGACCAGACTGGAGGTGGTGGAGTAACCTGCAGGATTGATAGAAACCGATACCTCGTTGCTCAGGCCGGTGACGTTGAAGACGTACTGGTGAGATACCAGGATCTCGGCGTATCTGTCGATCCTGTACCAGCCGGGATATATAAAGTTCTGAGAAAGGAGCTCTCTGCCCCTGTCGTAGAGGACGAAGCTGCCCCAGTTGCCGACGTGAAGCCAGAGGGTATAAGGCTCACCGAGGTTCACGGTTCCCGAGGTGGTGAGCGAGGTGCCTGACTGGAGATAGAGCTTGTTGTATCTGAGAACACTGTCGCGGATAGCAAGACCGGTGGGGCTCGCAGAGACGAGACCGGGTGTACCGCCTCCATGAGGCGCATAGGGATCCCAGCTTGGCCTATCGGGCGCGTAGGTGGCCTCTTGGCCCGGGCCGAAGGGGTCCCATTCAGGCCTATCGGCGTAATAAGGATTGAGCCAATCGGGCTTCGGCGCGGTCTGGGTCTCATCGGGTTCCACCGCAGAGGAGACCGCCATCAAGACAACCCCTATTAAGACGCATAATAAACATAATCGTTTCAGGTTCAAACGAATCAACCTCCCCAGACGAAAAGGGTCCAGCCGGGACTTAAAGATTTCGGGTTCTGGGAGTTTCTGCACCGGCGGGGGCCAAAGTATCGTTACGATAGATACTCGCCCTGGATCTTCACCACCTCGGCGCTGTCCTTCGCCGCAGCATACTCCTCCAGAGGCTCTCTGTTCAGCTCCAGAAAGACACAACCCCATGAGAACTTGCTCAAAACCTCTCTGGACTGCTCCTCCTCGCCCAGTATCACCAAGGCGGCGGCGAAGGCCTCCACCGTAGACAGCTTGAAGGGCCTCCCGAAGTTGACCGGGTTGGCCGCCACAAGATAAGGCAGAGCCCTCTCCCTGGCACGGAGCCGGGAGAACACCTCCTCCGCGTGGGCCCAGCTACAGTCCAGGACGGCGAGGCCCCGCCCCCTCCCCCTGCCCCGGTCCGCCGGAGAAAGAGCCTTCTCGGAGAAAGGGCTCAGGACCAGGTAACCTCGGAGCTGGTTCCACCTCTTGGTAGACCTGGCAAGCCCGAAACGGGCGAGCTTCTTCCCGGTGCACCTCTTGGGGTCGCACTGATTTGCATGATAGATTAAGAGATCCATCGGTATACGAGATCTACCGATAATCCTATTAACGTTGTGGGTTTCACCCCCCTACAGATCCTTTCTACGAGTACACAATGTTATACATTGTATACAACATACAANNCAGAGGCCATCCCGATGAGTGAGATCTCCAAGGAATACGATTTCGATAAGGTTGAAGAGAAGTGGGCAGGCGGCTGGGACGAATCCGTCTACTACTTCGACTGGAACTCCGGCAAACCCCAGTACATCATCGATACGCCACCTCCCTACCCTACGGGAAACTTCCACATCGGCAACGCTCTCAACTGGTGTTACATCGACTTCGTGGCCAGATACAAACGGATGCGGGGTTACAACGTGATGTTCCCTCAAGGCTGGGACTGTCACGGCCTTCCCACCGAGGTTAAAGTAGAGGAGATCTACCACATAACCAAGAACGAGGTTTCCAGGGAGGAGTTCAGGCGTCTCTGCGAGGAGCTGACCGCCGGGAATATCGAGAAGATGAGATCTACCATGCGCAGGCTGGGCTTCTCCACAGACTGGTCCAACGAGTACATCACCATGCATCCCGATTACTACTCCAGGACCCAGCGTTCTTTCGTCCGGATGTACGAGAAAGGGATGATCTACCGGGAGGATCATCCGGTAAACTGGTGCCCCCGGTGCGGTACCGCCATAGCCTTCGCCGAGGTCGAGTACGATTCACGGACCACCACCCTGAACTACATGCGTTTCGCATCCCCGCTGGGCGACCTGGAGATAGCCACCACCCGTCCGGAGCTGCTCTCGGCCTGCGTGGCGGTGGCGGTCCATCCCGAGGACGAACGATACCAGAAGTACATCAAAACCTCGGTCAAGGTGCCCGTATTCGACTACGACGTGGAGGTCCTGGCGGACGAAGAGGTAGATCCAGAGTTCGGTACCGGGGTGGTCATGATCTGCACCTTCGGGGACAAACAGGACGTCCGCTGGTGGGTGGAACACAATCTGCCCCTGAGACAGGCCATCGACAGAGCAGGAAGGATGACCGAGATCTCCGGGAAGTACAGTGGCCTTTCCATCCAGGAGTGCAAGGAGAAGATCACAGAGGACATGACGTCCGAGAAGATCATCTTCAAGCAGGAACCCCTGGACCAGAACGTGGGTCTCTGCTGGAGGTGCAAGACCCCCATCGAGATCCTCTCCGAGAGGCAGTGGTTCGTGAGGATCGATGCCGACGATATAATCAACACCTCTGCCCAGATCGAGTGGATCCCGGAGCATATGGAGATCAGGCTCAAGAACTGGACGGGAACCATGGAGTGGGACTGGTGCATCTCCCGGCAGAGAATCTTCGCCACCCCCATACCTGTATGGTACTGCAAGAGCTGCGGTAAACCGCTGGTGGCCAGAGAAGAGTGGCTGCCCCTCGACCCCAACCAGACCTCGCCCTTTGCTGCCTGTCCCTGCGGTTCGACGGAGTTCGAGCCGGAGACCGACGTCTTGGATACCTGGATGGACAGCTCCATATCGGCCCTCAACGTCTCCGGATGGCTGAGCGAGCACCACCAGCCCCGGTACCCCTGCCAGCTCAGACCCCAGGGTCATGATATCATCAGGACGTGGGCCTTCTACACAATCCTCCGGTCCCGGGCCCTGGTGGGCGTCAAGCCCTGGGACTCCATCTTGGTCAACGGGATGGTCCTGGGCGAGGACGGACACAAGATGAGCAAGTCCCTGAACAACTTCATCTCCCCCGAGGAGGTGATCTCCCTGTACGGAGCAGACGCTTTCAGGCAGTGGGCCGCCATAGGAGGCAGTCCCGGAAACGACGTGATGTTCCGGTGGAAAGACGTCATATCCGGTGGCAGGTTCCTGCAGAAGCTCTGGAGCATGTACCGTTTCGCCTCTCCCCATGCCAGGAGGTCCGACGCTCCACCCCACCAGGCCGACAGGTGGCTCCTGGGCGAGCTGGACGAGTTGGTTGCGAAGACAACCGACGCCATGGACCGGTTCCAGTTCGACGAGGCCTTCCGGGCGATCAGGGTCTTCGCATGGGATATGCTGGCGGACAACTACATCGAGCTGGTCAAAGCCAGGCTCTACGGGCCCGACGGACCCGAGAAAGATGCGGCTCGGGCCACCCTCTACACGGTCATAGAGACCCTTGCCAGGCTCCTGGCCCCCTTCGTTCCTTTCATAGCCGAAGAGATCCACCAGAACCTCACCAGGACCAGCGTCCATACAGCAAGCTGGCCAGAACCCCTGGGGCACCCCTCTCATCCTTCGGGCCAGCTGGTAAAAGAGGTGTCAGCAGCGGTTAGGCGGTATAAGTCTGACCGCGGCATGGCCCTGAACGCGCCTCTGGCCGGAGTGGAAGTCTACACCTCACTGAACCTGGAGACCATCGATCTGGAGGGGTCCACCAACTCTTCGATAGGGGTGAAGAAGGGCGATCCACAGGTGGAGATGAGAGCGGTGGAGGTCAAGCCCCAGATGAAGTTCATCGGCCCTCTCTTCAAGGACAAGAGCAGAGAGGTCATCGAGGCTCTCTGTGCCATGAATCCCCGGGAGGTCTCCAGACAACAAGAAGAGGGTAAGATCCTGGTGACGGTGGGCGAGGATACCCTGGCGCTGGAACCAAAGATGGTGGTCATCGTGACCGAGACCCTCTCTGCCGGTCAGGCGGTAGACATGATCCCGGTGGGCGAGGCCACGGTCCTCGTCAGGACGGGATCATGATCGAGGTCGAGATCAAGGCCCGGTGCTCGCCCGAGATCAGAAAGAAGATCGCAGCGCTGGGGAGCAGGATGCTGGGAGTGGAGAACCATCTCGACCTCTACTTCAACTCGCCTCTCCGGGACTTCGCCCGGACCGACGAAGCGCTGAGGATAAGGACAAAAGAAGAGGGCGTCCGTCTCACCTACAAGGGCCCCAAGCTGGACGAAGATACCAAGTCCCGGCGTGAGGTCACGGTGCGGGTAGACGATCCTGAGGCCCTGACGGAGATCCTGGAATCGTTGGGGTTCGTCGGGTCGGGAACGGTGAAGAAGCGGAGAACAAAGTATGCCCTGGGCGAGGCTGTCCTCTGCCTGGATGATGTAGAGGGGCTGGGTACCTTTCTGGAGATCGAACTTTCCGGAGACGAGGACTGGTCTGTCCAGAAGAGAGAGGCTCAGGAGCTGATGGCCGAACTGGGCCTGACCGAGTCCATCAGGAGGTCCTATCTGGAGATGCTGGCCGAAAAGGACCCGGCAACTGACCACTTAGATCGGATCTGAGACGATGCCCTCCTACAGTATCCTGAAACGATCTGCGCCCATAGCGGTGATAACCCTGATGGTGATGGCGGTCCAGATCCTTGCGCTGGCCCTGATGTCACCCCTCTCCGCAACAGAGGTCCGGGTATTCGAGGACCCGGAGTCCGTCACCAACCCCTTCGTCTACATAATCCTGGTCCTGGCTTTTACCCTCTTCATACTCCTGGCGATGAGGATGAAAAAGGGCTGGATCGTAGAGCTGGTGATCTTGATGGCCGTAGCCATGAGCGTCTTCTACGTCCTCGTCGCCTTTTTGGCCCCTCTTCCTGCTCTGGTCATATCCCTGGTCATCTTGCTGCTTCTGCACGTCTATCCCGAATGGTACGTGATAGACCTTGTGGGGTTGCTGGTTTGTGCCGGTGTCAGCACCCTATTCGGTCTGAGCATGACACCCCTCCCCGCCATCTTACTTCTGACCGTGCTGGCCGTATACGACGCCATATCGGTCTACAAGACCCACCACATGGTATCTCTTGCAGAAGGGGTGATGAAGATCAAGTCTCCTCTCCTCTTCATCGTCCCCTGGCGACAGGGCTACAGCTTCCGCAAGGACGCGGGGGGCAAAGATCGAGGCGCCTACTTCCTGGGCCTGGGCGACGCCATAATCCCCACGGTGCTGGTCATATCGGCCAACTGGTTCCTAGCCGCGCCCCGGTACGACCTGGGTGGTGGTATAGGGGTGAACACCCCCGCCCTGGGTGCGATGCTGGGCACCTATCTGGGTTTTGTTCTCCTCTCTTTGACGCCGAGAGATAAGCCTCAGGCAGGTCTGCCCTTTCTCAACGGCGGTGCTGTTGTAGGGTTCTTATTGGGGTCTCTCGTCGCCGGGGTCTGGCCCTTCTGAGGTTCACCGACAACTTTTTTTGGACGGCGTTCTATTGTTATCCAGGAGGCTAAGGTAAGTGGATAACGATCTGGCATTGCTCGATGAGTTTGTGCCCTTCTGCCCAAAGTGCGGGGACGAGTGTGAACAAAAGGAGCTGAGAAAGGCTCTTGACTCGGATAAGTGGGAGAAGATCGTGGTGGAGACCATATATTACTGTCCCAGGTGCGACAACTACTGGAGCGAAGGCCTCGTTGAGAAGGGATATAAGTAACCTCATCATCTCCCAGTCAGGTTTTCCAGCAACGATGGTTGCAGGTGGCGAGCACATGATACGGGAGGGTGCAATCTCCTTCAACGCCGAAGGAGCCTTTTACAACCCCAGGATGGTGCTCAACCGGGACGTGGGGGTGGCCGTCACCAGAGTTCTGAAGATCACTCAGTATCTGGACGCTCTTGCAGCCAGTGGTGTGCGAGGGCTCAGGATAGCCAAAGAGACCGATGTGGAAAAAGTAATCCTGAACGATGTGAGCCGCAGAGCCTGCTCTCTTATTGAAGAAAATATAAAACTTAATTCTCTCAGCAACTGTGAGATCTGCTGCTCCAACGCCAACGTCCTGATGCACCAGAGACGCTTCGAGGCCGTAGATCTGGATCCCTTCGGGTCGCCTGCACCCTTCCTCGCAGCAGCCTCCCGATCGGCGGGTTCGTACCTCTTCATAACCGCCACGGATACCGCACCCCTCTGCGGCGCTCACCTCAAAAGCGGGATCAGGAAGTATCAGGCCGTCCCGGTCAAGACCGATTACCACCGGGAGATGGGAGCCAGGATCCTCTTGGGGACGGTGGCCAGGGAGCTGGCCAGGATCGATAAGGCCGTCTATCCCCTCCTGGCCCACGTCACGGACCACTATGTCAGGCTCTACCTGGAGGTGAAGAAGGGGGCCCGGCTGGCAGACAAAACGCTAAAGATGATGGGTTACCTGGAACACTGCCACGAATGCAGGAGCTGGCGGACCATCCCCGGGATGGAATGCAGGTCTCAGGGCTCCTGTGATCTCTGCGGCAGAAAGACTGTCACTGCCGGGCCCCTCTGGTTGGGCCCCATCCAGGACCGCGATCTGATCGGCCGGGCCATCGATGAGCTCGAAGATGTAAAGGGACGGTCCGATCGTGCCCTCAGGCTCCTTCAGAGCTGCGGAGAAGAGATCGACGAGCCCATGTACTATGATCACCACCGACTCTGCAAGGATCTCAAGACTACGCCGGGCAGGATCGATGACCTGATAGAGGATCTGCGGGCAATGGGGTGGGAGGCATCGAGGACGCACTTTAGCGGGGTTGGGGTCAAGACCAATGCCCCGTTGGGCTCTATACAGGAGATCTTATCAGGCGCCGAGCTCAACGACATTAAAAGGCACTGAATTATATAAAATTGGCTTTCGGGTGTGGGTACCTAAAACTTAATAAAGGAGAAGATGCATATACATCTGTGGCTGTAGCGGAACAGGACGCTACCGCCATAATGCACGAGATTGTGATATTACCCCCTTCATTGCTACTCCCATTCACGTCTCGTGCAAATCCCTTCTTTGGACCAGATTGATTTCGGGTGGTATCTGACATCTTGTCTTTCGTCCCTGTAATTATAAATCAATTGTGTTATAAACGGCTTTATACTCATTCGAAGTGGTTATATATGATCTACAATTCGTGCCAACTGACCGTATTTTCATCCGATATATGTGTGTATGATCTGCGACAAGATCAACGGCCGATGATAGGAGATATCGAGCGGAGACGGGATCGATCGACCCGACGTTACTATAGGATCCCGCCTATCAGCTCTTTCGGGCTGAGCTCCACCATCCGGAGGATGAGGTAACTCCCCAAGACAGTCCCCGCCACGCTTCCTATGTTCGCCAGGGCAGCCACCAGTATGACCCGGAAGAGGGGGACCTTCATCAGCTCGCCGAAGGTCTCGGCCTCGCCCATGCCCTTCATGTCTTTCATCGTTGGCTTGCGTTTCCAGGCCTCGACCAGCCCGGCGAACCAACCGGCTGCGATGAGAGGGTTCAGGCTGGTGATCCATGCCACCGAGAAGGCTGTTATGGCGGAGAGAGGATGACCCCTGGCCAGGACCACGCCCAGCGCGCTGAGGATCCCGTTGACCAGGAACCAGATCTTCAGCGCGGCGAAGATGTTCTGGGTGGAAAAGCCCGATAACAGGACGGCAACCAGGGTTATCACCACCAGCAGCATCATCGCCACCCCGACCAGCTTGGGTAAGGAGAACCTCTTATCGGGCAGCTTCACCATCTCATCGAGCTCTGGTACAGTCTCCGGGTTTGCCAGGTAACGTTTTATTCCTTCTCTGTGGCCAGCGCCCACCACCGCCACCACCTTACCCGATCCGCTCAGGCGGATGAGGTTCCGGGCGATGTAGGCGTCCCTTTCGTCTATCAGGACCTGAGCCGCATGGGGCGATATCTTTCTGAACTCTTCGATGACCTGGGCGACCACATCATCCTGGGTGATCTCGTCCATATCGATCTCCTCACCGCCTCTGCCGAAGGCCGCCGGTATCAGTGAGACTACCAGTTTGACCTTCTCTAGGAACCTCATGCTGGACCAAAAACGCTGGATGGTAACGCCGATCTCCCGGTCCACCAGGGCGACTTTGGCACCGATCTTATGGGCGGCGTCGATGGCCGCGATCATGTCCGATCCGGGTTTGACCCCCATCTCCGCGCCGATCTTCTTCTGGATATAGGCCAGGAAAAGCTGGACCAAAATGAGGTAGAGCTTGTTCCCGCTCAGCAACTCTTTTATCTGGATCTCGCCCGTCTCTTCCTGGCCGGTAATAGCGCGGTACCTGCTCTCGCAGAGTTCCACCGCCACAATATCCGGTTTCAGGTCTTCTATGGCCGTGGTCACTTCTTCGACGCTCTTCTCAGAGACGTGTGCCGTGCCGATGACCACCACGTCGTCATCTCGGATCTCCGTGTCTTTTGCGCCGTCTACATCTACCATATCCAAACCGATTACCTCAACCATCTATCCCAGGATGTCCGACCAAGTAAATCCACCCTTCGGTCGGATTCGCTCGGAGCACACAAAGTTATACGTAACTACTCAGGTATGTTAATCGGTCTCACGATTGCGATCCTGTACTTTCTGGCAAGAATATGTTCGCTTATGCTCACATTTACTTGAGCGCATAAAGTTATACATTATATACAATAAGAAAAATAACCGCGGAGGGCGCAGAGGTACGCAGAG
>DAOG01000083.1:0-707 GCA_002501765.1 Methanosaeta sp. UBA204 | reverse complement strand
GTACTCTGCGGTTATATTCCATGTTTGGTTACAGTATGCCATATGTAGTTCCTGCATAGTGAAGTCCCCCTATAGTGGTTTAGGTACCCGGGTAGTTACACAAAATATATAAAATATCAGTAGCCTCGACTAGGGGTCCAATGTGACAATGTCGAGTCAGACGGGGAAGTATTTTATAGAGTGATGTACTCAGGTTGGGATATGCAGAGGGCAATGATCACTGCAAAGGGCGATGTCCAGCGTGTTGGCTACAGGGATACAGTCCAGAAGATTGCCAGAGATCTGGAGATCACCGGTTGTATCCGGAATATAGAGCCGTATGATGTCAAGACGATCGCCGAGGGTTATGAGAAGAGACTAAAGCAGTTCATAGAAGCGATAAAGATAGAGAGATATCCGATCTTTGTCAAGGAGCTGGACGTCGAATGGGGCGATGCAACCGGCGAGTTTGAGTATTTTAAGGTAATCAGGGGAGATTGGAGAGAGGAGCTAGCCGAGAGGTTTGATGTTGCGGGGGCATTGTTGTATCGAAGCGTTGAGCTGAGTGAGAGAAACGTGGAGCTGAGTGAGAGAAACGTGGAGCTGGGTGAGAGAAACGTGGAGCTGGGTGAGAGGAGTATTGAACTCGGTGAGAAAAACGTCAAACTCGGCGAGGAGAACATAGCCATTGGAAGACACATGCTCGAGAAGCAGGATACGATGATCGA
>DAOG01000091.1:219-5532 GCA_002501765.1 Methanosaeta sp. UBA204 | reverse complement strand
TTTTTGAGTGGGAAACTTGGGTTGCAGGATAGTTTTTTTTCCGATCCTTCTGCTTTTGTCTTCGTATCACACCCTCCCTTCTTCTTCTTCTTCCTCCGCCCCCCGCGCCGCCTCCAGCCTCTCCAGCACGGGCGCGGGCGACACAGAGTTCATATCCATCCCCAGCTCCTCGGCGCCCAGGCCCAGGGCCAGGCCCGTCAGCTGGGTGACGTACATCACCGGAAGATCGATCTCTTCCCCGAACTTCTTCTCCATGGCGTGCTGGTTGGCGTCCAGCATCAGATGACACAGAGGACATACCACCATGATAGCGTCGGCGCCCGCATCCTTTGCGTTCTCCAGTATCTTGAAGGCGGTATCCGAGGCGGCGACCTCCTCGGTCATGAAGATGGGACCTCCGCAGCACTTCATCTTCAGCCTGAAGTCCACGGGCTCCGCGCCTAATGTCCGAAGAAGCTTCTCCAGGACGGAAGGGTTCTCCGGGCTGTCGATGCCGCCGCAGGGCCGGGTGAGGAGACATCCGTAGTAGGGTGCAACCTTCAGCCCCTCCAGCGGTCTGATCAAAACGTCGTCTGCGCCCTCCAGGACCTCCATGATAACTTCGATCAGGTGCTTGACCTCCGCGCCGGTATACTCCTTTTCCAGAACGGAGTTGATCTTCCTTTTGATCTTGTTATCCTCCAGCCTCAGCACCGCCGAGCGCAGCTTGCTGTAGCAGATGGAACAACCGGTCATCACCGGCAGCTCGGTTCTGGCCAGGTTCCTCGCCGCAAGGCCGACGGCCACCAGCTCGTTGGAGACATGAGTCGCACCACAACAGTTCCAGTCGTCGATCTCCTCCAGCTCGATCCCCAGGGCGGCGCAGACCGATCTCGTGGATATCTCGTACTCCTTTCCCGTCGCCCTGGCGACACACCCGGGATAGTAAGCCAGCTTCATGCTCCCTCCAGCTCTTCGAAGATCCGTCTTACCTCGTCTCTGCCCTCGATCGATTCCGGCAAAATCTCGATGTTGATCTTGCCCCTGGGCATGAGCCCGGCGCCGAAAGACATTATCTGGGCCACCGATTGGGGGTTGCGCAGCATGTACTCTGCCGAGAGGAAGAACTCGGAGACCCGGCCGTGCTCCTTTATGAGACGGTTGAAGATCTCTTCGTGAACAGAATCCCTGTTGCTCATCCCTTCCGCCTCGTAGATCTGCTTCAGAGCGGAGACCACGGCCATTGGTCTGATACCTCGGGGGCACCTGACGGTACAGGCCAGGCAGGATGTACATAGCCAGATGGACCTGCTATTGAGGGCCTCATCTTTCATCCCCTCCAAGACGAACTTGACCAGCTTCCTGATGCTGTTGTCCATCAGGTGGGCCGTAGGACAGCTGGCAGAGCAGGTCCCGCACTGGATGCAGGTCTTGACCTCATCGCCCGCCAGCCTCAGAACCTCTCTGGTGAACTCGTTCATCTCTGCTCACCCGCTTTTGCTTCTACCGCCTTCTCTATCCGCGAAGCGATCTTCTCGCCGGCCTCTCCGATATCGTCCTTCTCCCATACGAACCTCACCTTGGGCTTGTTTATGACCAGATCCACCCGGTCCAGTCTCTCGTTGATCCGCCGGAGAAGGTCCTGATCACGATCCGGCACTTCCACAGGCGGCAGAGGAACCCTCTCGATCTCAGGCGGCACCACGATCCCGCTGATGTCCGGCCTCTTCTTGACCCCGGTGACCATGGAGGATATGGCGTCCTTCCACTCCTCGGCCCAGGGAGTCTCCTTGACCCGGGTATGAGAGACCCTTGTTCTGTCCACCTCGATGGCATGGCAGTGACAGGCGTTGACGCATGCCCCGCAGAAGATGCACTGGTCCTTACCTACAGCGATCTTCCCGTCTTCGCCCACGTACCAGCAGTCCGCAGGGCAGACGTTGAAACAGGCGTGGCAGCCCAACGGATCGCATAGAGGCAGCTGCTTATCCACCAGCCTGATATCTCCTTCGAATGGTCTGGTTACGTCCATGGCATCATAAGGACAGACCAGAAGACACCGGCCGCACCCGATGCACAGGTCTTGGTCGACCTCGATCTCGCCCTTGAACTTCATATCCTCTTCAAGCTCCAGGGGCTTTCCTTCCACGACGATGGCCTCCTCGGGACAGAGAGCCACACAGAGGCCGCAGTAATCACACAGGTCCTCGTCCACCAGAAGCTGCTCGAAAGGCACCAGGTCCGCAGGCTTCGATTCTTTATCCAAAAGGACGAACGCCTCGCAGAACTTAGCGCAGATACCACAGAAGTTACACTTCTCCAGGTCCACCGTGATTTCGCCCTCCACGTCCTCCCGGAGGGGGCCGAGATCATCCCTGGTGGGGTAGAAGACGACTGTTATGGCCTCGGTGGTACATACCGGCTCGCAGAGACAGCAAGGAAGACACCTTTCGTTGGGCTCGGCCCTGGAGACGAGCCGCGGATACTCGTCCAGATCCTTGTAGTCTTTGCCGTCCACCTTCATCTCGTAGGCGCCCACCGGGCAGAATGCCTCGCACATCCCGCAGAAGACACAAGCGTTCACGTCGATGAGGACCGGTGGCGCGTCCAGGCCCGTGGCGATCTCCACCACGGGTCCCAGCACCAGGGCCTCGACCGGACAGAGGGTCACGCATATCCCGCAGCCGTTGCATCTCTTGTAGTCGTAGTCCAGCACCTTGACCGATCCGTCAGACCTCTGGATGCACCTGATGCGGGACCCTTCTACCTCCATCTCCTTCTTGATCTCCATCAGTCCGACCCTCCTTTCAGCTCGTCGCCGATGGAACCGATCTCCTTCAGCTCGTCCACGAACGTTCTCACTTCTTTGGCCAATATCTCACCCTCGCTGGCCGCGCACCAGATTATCTTAACCCGCCCGGGGTTGACCCCCACCGCCTCCAGGACGCCCCGAAGCACCTGGACTCGCTGGTAGGCCTGGCGGTTGCCCTCGTCGTAGTGGCACTCGCCCAGGCGACATCCGGAGATGAGAACCCCATCGGCGCCGTTCCTCAAGGCCTCTATGACGAAAGAAGGATCGACCCTGCCCACACACATTACCCTGATCACCCTCATGTTGGGAGGATACTGTATCCGGGACGTTCCCGCCAGATCGGCTCCGGCATAGCTGCACCAGTTGCACAGGAACCCCACTATGAAAGGATACTCTCTCCTGGTCGCGGTGGCCGCTCTCACCTGGGCCAGGATCTGTTCGTCGGAGAAGAGACGCATGTCGATAGCGTCCACAGGACAAGCGGCAGCGCAGGTCCCGCAGCCCTTGCAGGAGGCCTCGTCTACCATGGCGGTCTTCTCGACAGATATCGCCTTGCTGGGACAGGTCTCCACGCAGAGCTTGCACCCTATGCACCTGTCGGTGTCCACTATGGCAGTCACCGGATCCAGGGCAAGTTCGCCGCTGCTGAGAAGCCTGAGAGCCTTCGCGGCCGCGGCACCCCCTTGTGCGATAGAGACCTGGATCTCCTTCGGGCCGGATGCGCAACCTGCTATGAAGACACCGTCGATGTGTGCCTCCACGGGCCGCATCTTGGGATGAGCGATCTCGAAGAACCCGTCTGGCCGCTTGGCCAGCCCCAAGATGTTCCCCACAACATCGGCGTCCGGATTCGCCTCCAGACCGATGGATAGACAGACCAGATCGTACCGGCGGTTCCTGAACCTGCCCAGCAGGGTGTCTTCATAGGCGAGAATCAGGTCGCCGTCTATCTCCTGGACCTCCGAGACCCTCCCCCGGACGAAGTTTACGCCCAGACGCTGGGCGCGCTCGTAGAACTCTTCGTAACCCTCGCCCCCTGCCCTCATATCGATGTAGTGGATGGTTATATCAGTGTCAGGATACTTCTCTTTCGTGAGCTGGGCGTTCTTGAGGGCGTACATGCAGCAAACACGAGAACAGTAGACGTTGCCCACGGTGTGGTCCCTCGACCCCACGCACTGGATGAAGGCGATGGACCTGGCGATCTTTCCGGTAGAAGGCCTCACCACCTCGCCCCTGGTGGGACCGGCGGCGTTCAGGAGCCTCTCCATCTGGAGGCCGGTTATCACGTCTTTGTACCGGCCGTAGCCGAACTCCTCTTTCCTGGCAGGATCGAAGGGCTTCCAGCCGGTGGCCACGATTATGGCACCCACGTCGAACCTGAACTCCTCCGGCTCCTGGTCGTACTTCACCGCGTCGACGGGGCAGGCCTCGGCACAGAGACCGCAACCCACGCAAGCCTGAGGATCTATGCAGGCTACCAGGGGAACCGACTGGGGTATGGGCATGTAGATGGCCTTTTTCTTCCCCAACCCGAACTGGTACTCGTCGGGGACCTCCACAGGACAGACCACCGCACAGTCGTTAATACAGCCTTTGCAGAGAGTTTCGTCCACGAACCTGGCCTTCTTGATGCCGCTCACCGTGAACCGGCCCACGCTCCCTTCGATGTCCAGGATCTCGGCGTAGCTTATCAGAGTAATCAGAGGATGGTTGTAGACGTCGGTCATCTTGGGGGCGAGGACGCAGATCGAGCAGTCGTTGGTGGGGAAGACGTCGTTGAGGAGGGCCATGTACCCGCCGATGGTAGGTCTTCGTTCTACCAAGTAGACACGGAGACCGCTGTCGGCCAGGTCCAGAGCAGCCTGGATCCCGGCCACACCGCCGCCTATGACCAGGACGTCCTGGCTGACGGGCATCATCTCGCCCACCAGGGGGTTCAGCAGCGCCGCCTTGGCCACGGCCATCCTTATCAGGTCCTTGGCCTTCTCCTGGGCCCTGGCCGGCTCGTCCATGTGCACCCAGGAGCACTGTTCCCTGATGTTCGCCATCTCCAGGAGGAAGGGGTTCATGCCGGCATCGGCTATCACCTTGCGGAACGTAGGCTCATGGAGCCGGGGAGAACAGGCGGCTACCACCACGCCGTCCAGCTTATGCTCTGCGATGTCCTCTTTGATCGTATCCTGACCCGTATCCGAGCAGGTGAACTGGATGTCACGAGCCACCTCCACATCTGGTAGCGTTCCGGCGAACTCGCTGAGATCTTGTGGGTCCAGAACCCCTGCTATGTTGAGGCCGCAATGACATACGTAAACTCCAATTCGCATCGGCAGGACTCCGCACGCCTAACCGAGCCTCATAGACTTAAAACTACCCATTGCAGCTTGACATTGTCAGGTTCGCATGATAATCTGACTGTCCGCCACGAGGCACCGCCCGTGAATCCGGTGAGACCCAGACGTCTGAGCGCCGCCTTCATCAGATCGGTTCTCCGCAACGGCTAGTGTCCAGTCATCTAAGTA
>DAOG01000091.1:0-153 GCA_002501765.1 Methanosaeta sp. UBA204 | reverse complement strand
TGTTGCGGGCAGGTAGCACAGGCAAGCGAAGGCAGGAATCCAGAAGCGCCGAAGTAGCTTGACAATGACACATTAGAGATAAAATCGGTAACAGTAGGCAGTGGGGGCGTTAGATATATTTACAAAATATATAAAATATCAGTAGCCTCAATT
>DAOG01000029.1 GCA_002501765.1 Methanosaeta sp. UBA204 | reverse complement strand
AAATCTTGTCAAACACGGGTCACAAACAAGCTCAGGGATGAACCAATCGGAGAAGTTGGCAGCGTGAGAAAGGTTCACAGAACGTTGAGATGATGCGAACTTGGGAAATACTCAAGTCGGTCGGATTTACTCGGGGTACATAAATGTTATATATTATACATAAAAATAAAAATATAGATTCCATATAAACCGATGGTAGAGACTGGAGGATAGATGATAAGAATGGATGAAAATGCTCATCGCGCCCAGAATGTATTCGTCTTCCGTTTTATCACTAGGAACTCGTCCAAGACTTCCTTTTCGTCCTCAGAAAGCTTCAATTTCAGCTCAGCCTCGAGGATATTGGCGTGCTTCTCAGGTATGTTCACGTAGAGCACGTCACCCTCGTGGATCTGCCTTCCCACGATGGGCCCGTCGATGGAGATCGCGACCTCCCTCCCCATGCTCGCTAACCCGATGTTCTCGCTATGCTCCTGCACGCCCTTGACAACGCCCACCACGGCGCCATCCTCTCTTATCAGAGAGACGTTGGTTCTGACCACACCCCCGATCACCTGGACCCCCACCACCGCAGGTTTGCTCTGCCGAAATACACAGTCTGGCATCAGCCGGACGGCACCGGGTCTGATTATGGCCTGGAGCCTCTCCTGCTCCATCTTCATCTCCTCGTCGGTCACCCAGTCCTCATAGCTCTCGATCAGGTTGTAGATTACATCGCTGTGGAAGACGGGGACGTCCTTGTTCTGCACCTCGACCAAGGCGTCCGGAAGGATCTTCACATTGAACCCCAGGATCGCCGAGTAAAGAGGATCCTGGATGGCCGCAGCCCTGATCACGTCCCTCCGGGTCATGGGGCCGACGTCGGCGCTGTGAATGGGAACCTCTTTGGAATTCAGCTCGCTCACGAGGGCCTCCAGAGACCCGATGGTGTCTGCCTTCAAGATGACTCCCACGTTCTCTGTGTTCACCCTGACCGCCTCCAGCTCGGACTTTATCTCACTGGTGACATCCTCAGCGTCTTCCGACCGATCCACGACGCGGATGGACGATCCTGCCAGGGCGCTCTCGATATTGGGTGCCGATACTTTCACACCGCTCGCGGCCACCACGTGCTTCTCCGGGAGGAAACGCTCTTCGCTCCTTATCTCTGCCAGGGGTCTTGGCTTGAGGAGCGCTCTTATCCTGGTAACCACAGGGTCGCGCATGGTACCCACCACGATGGTATCGCCGGTATGAAACTCACCCTCATAGAGGATCACGTCCAAGGTCGTTCCCAGGCCCTTCTCTTCTTTTACCTCCAGTATGGTGCCCACGCCCGGACCGCTTGCCCTGACCCGGAGGTTATTTTTCAGGAACCGCTGGGCCAGACCCAGGAGGACCATGAGAAGGTCCGGAACCCCTTCGCCGGTGACTGCGCTGATGGGTATGACCCCTATGTTCTTGGTGAAGTCGCCGATCCTGTCGTACCGATCCGAGATGAAACCGTGCTTGTAGAGTTCTCCTATCAGCTCGTATGTCCTGGTCTCCAGCTCTCCGGCCACCTTCTCGCTCTGGCTTGCCAGGCTCTTGGCCAGGGGCGACCCTTTTAATGACTGCCACCCCGGTATCCGATCGATCTTATTGGCCGCGACTATAAACGGTGTCCGGTAACGCTTCAGGATATTTAGGGACTCGATCGTCTGCGGCTGGAACCCCTCGTTCAAGTCCACTACGAGCACCGCCAGGTCAGCCAGTGATCCTCCCCTGGATCGGAGCGAGGTAAAAGAGTGATGTCCTGGAGTATCTATGAAGAGCAGACCAGGCACCTGGAAATCGCCCCGAAATAGAGGTCCGCAGACGTCTTTGATCACGTCCAGCGGGATCTCGGTGGCCCCTATGTGCTGGGTTATGGCACCCGCTTCACCTTCGGCGATGGCGGTACCCCTGATCGTATCGAGGAGTGTGGTCTTGCCGTGGTCCACGTGACCCATAACGCAGACTATGGGTGTCCTCAGGTTCGACTCCGGCGCCGATCTCTTCTTCTTTTTCGCCAGCTTGGCCTTCTTCAACTTCTGCTTCATACCGGGTCCCGTCCGGATCCCCTTTTCAGAGGCTTTTCTTCGTGCAACGCCTTAATCCGGAGCACATGTCACAGCCCTGGACGATCTCTCCGGATCGGACTTGATCTGACCTATTCGTAGAGCCAGGCCTCATCTATCCGGGAATAATCGATCCTCTCCACCGCATCAAAGTGGAGAGCTATCTCCCGCTCTGCTGATGCTGGCGAATCCGAGCCATGGACCATGTTCCGGCCGGTGTCCAGCCCGAAGTCGCCTCTAATAGTTCCCGGCAGCGCCTCGGTGGGATTGGTTGCCCCGTTGATCCTCCTGATCTCCGAGATGACATCCTTCCCTTCGACCACCATGGACACCGATGGTCCCGAGATTATAAAGTCTACCAGGTCCTTGAAGAAAGGCTTCTCCCTGTGCTCAGCATAGTGTTCTTCTGCCGTCGCCTGGTCGAGTCTTCTCATCTTCATGGCCACGATCTTGAGACCCTTATCCTCGACCCGTCGGATGATCCGCCCCACCAGGCCCCGCTGGACCCCGTCGGGCTTGATCATGAAGAAGGTCATCTCCATGACCTACCATCCCTTCTTGGCCCATTCGACACGCCTGGGAACCCTGCCCAGCTTCATGTTCTTCTCGCACTTGGAAGAGCAGAAGTAGTAGACGGTGCCATCTCTCCTGGCGTAGAGCTTTCCCGTTCCCGGCTCGATGATCTTGTTGCAGAAAGAGCACATTCTCTCTTCCATGACCTTCACCTGGTAGTCAGCTTCTTGGCCTCTCTGGCGGTCTCCAGAAGCATGAGAACGTCGCCCATCCTGAGGGGGCCTACACAGTTTCGGGTGATGATCCTGCCCTTGTTGCTACCTTCCAGGATCCTGCATTTTATCTGGGTGGCCTCACCATGCATGCCGGTGTTGCCGATGATCTCTATGATCTCGGCAGGAACCCCATCATACTCGTTTGTCATCTTGCAACCACCTACTTCAGTGCCTGCGCCTTCTGGACGATCTCTTCCACCAGGCTCTTGGCCTTACCAGGCTCGACGATCGCCGCGGCGGCGCTCCTCACGCCCAGCCCACAGGCCAAGCCGACTTCGGTCTGCTTCTTGACGTATATGTAGGGGGTTTTCTTCTCTTCACAGAGCGACGGGATGTGAGCCACGATCTCTGGGGGCTCGACGTCTTCGCCCACGATAACCAGCTTTGCCACCCCGCGCTCGATGGCCTTGGTAGCCTCGTTCGTCCCTTTCTTCACGCTGCCTGTATCACGGGCCAGCTCGAGAGCCTCAAGAGACTTGGAGGCCAGTTCTGCCGGAACATCAAATCTAACATATATCGGTCTTGCCATAACTTGTTTCTCCTTCAGGGCAGGTGCCCATCATCATTCATCGTAAAAATTGCCAAAACGGCTTTAGGTGATGGCTCATCTTCCGGCGTAAAAAGGTTGCGCTATGGAGCTGTCAGCGTCGAGAGCAGCTCCGTCAGCTTCGCGCCGTCTACTTGACCCCTGACCACGACCAGATCATCACCGGGCGAGAACTCCAGGCCATACTCCTCTGCCAGGTCTCTGACCTTTATTTCAGTATCTCCGTTGGGAGACCGGAACTTTGCGGTCAGGACGTAGCCCTCGTCGGACGGGCTTGCGCCCAGGTAGTACTCCCGGTAGTCGCCGCCCATGGGCAAGATAGCTTCGATAGCCTTATCCGCAGTGCCTCCACCCAGAGCCGATACCTGGAGGTCGGCGCACTCGTCGTAAGGGAGGGTAAAGTTGTAGCTGGTAGGCAAATCGTTAGATATTACATCAAGCACCTTCTCGACAGACTCTTGGGGACCGAAGAGGACAGGCATACCCATGACCTTGACCAGATCTTCATGGAGGGGGATCATCTGATAACCGCCATGGTCTATGGCCAGTCCATAGGCGCCCAGCGGATAGGGCTTGACCCAGTGGAGCTCGACCCATCCGTTGTCGAAGAGGGCCCAGGACAGGCGCTCGATCTTCGACTGATAGAGAGCGCCCGGGCTGCCATACAACATGCCAAAAGATGGTGGAAAGGTGGACTCTGCGGCGTCGATCAGCTCTTGCGAGGTGTTCAGTTCTATCCAGTAGGCAAAGACCAGGTCCTCCGGATACATACCCAGTGCATCACCGATCCCCTGGAAGTCCCAGTCGATCGGCCGCCCGTCTACACCGAACTCGTCCGGGGACCATGCCGATCCGGTCGACTTCACCTCGTCAGAGTCACCACCTCTCATCACGAAGCCTGCAAAGGAGGAGAATATCATCAACCCCGCTATGAAAGCCACGGAGATGGTTGCCAACGTCTTCTGATTCATTGAGGTTGGGGTAAACGACCATATTATTTAACTTTTGGTCGCGAGTAATTCCACCCTTCGGTCGGATTTACTTGAGCACACAAAGTTATACTTTATGTACTACTGGAAAAGAGGATCGTCCTGGTTGTAGCTTCTGTCCAGCTTGATGGCGATCTCTGCCTTCTGGAGCTCCCTCCCCAGGTATCCGGCATGATCCAGCCGGGTCACCAGACCTCGATCGATCAGGGTATTTAAGACATCTATGGCACCTTTCCCTACGACGGTAGTTTTCTGATGCTCGACCACGATCCTGCCGCCAGCCACCCCTATCTTGAAGCTCCCGGCAGGGTCCATCTCCCACCGGTGGTCGGTCTCCGCGGTCTCGAAGACCTCCGGCAGGATCTCCTCGAACCGACGTCGTTTCTCTTTGAGCATTAGAAGATCGATGCCCAGGTCCTTGGGCGAGGTCTTTCTGGACCCTGCAAGGGCCATCATCTCGGAGGCCGTTCTGAGCTCCCCGACGCTTCCCTTCGCCTTCTCGCTGTACTCCGGGGTGAAGAGGACGCTTGCTCCCACCTCGGACCCGATGGCCGTCATCAGCCCGTTCACCCCGGGAGAGTCGGCGTCCAGCAGCTCTGTGACGTTACCCACCCCGAAGAAGAGAGGGATCTCTGGATGAGACCGGTGGAACTCCAGGTAGCTCTTCACCGACTCGGCCAGGCCCAGGAGTGGCGGGTTCAGGATGGGATCTGCCATGACCTTTGCTCCCAGAGCCTCGGCGGCTGTCAGGTTCTCTTCGAGACTCGATCTTGGTCCGGGTATGACCACTGCGGGCACCCCCACGCGGGCCAGCAAGGGCCCCACGTCCTCCAGGTTATCGCCGTTGAGACTCAGGATCAGGTCTGCTCCTGCGTAGACCCCTGCCCGGATCAGATCGGGCCTGACGGTGTCCACGCTCACCGGCAGATCGGTGGCAGACTTGGCCACCACCACCGCTGCAGCCACCTCATCGGGGGTGGCGTCCAGGGGGGTTCCCAGATCGATCATGTCCGCTCCTTTTCTTTCGTACTCCGCCACCTTCTCGGACAGTTCACGATCGCCCAGCCTGGTGGCGTCTACTATCTCGGCCAGAACTTTCATCCTGCTCTGGCCTCCTACCTTTACCCCCTCTATGATCAAGGCAGGCTCGGCCGATGCCTCCAGCTCGTCCAGCAGAACCAGGGCATCATCCCGGATCTTGTCTTTTAGGAGGACGCAAGCGGGAACCGTGGTGGATAGCTCGACGGTGTCCAGGTTCTTGATCACATATCCCAGGTCGGCAGCATGTTTGGAGCCCAGCCGGATCGTGGTCTTCAGCGCCCTCTCCACGGGGCCGAAGTCTGAGGTTATGGCTCCCGGTATCAGTATCAGGTCGTAGCCCCGGGGCGCGGTTTCTCTGAGCATCTTAGGGGTTATGAACGAGGCGACGTCCACGTCCAGGACCAAGACGTCGACGCCGCTGACCGACTCCTTTACAATATCCTCGGCGAGACGACCGGTGACCACCAGGACTTTCATGATCTGGTAGGTTGTCGACCTCCGCCTAAAACACTGTCGGCGAGGGGATAATATTCTATATTATATACAACAAAAATTTTGGTAACACCGCTCATCCGGCGTCGGGTAGTGCCCTTTCAACGGGCGGATGTTTTTCGGAAAAATACAATGTCGAGGCTGGTTTTAGGCAGAAACATGTTCAATCGAGATCATCGATAAAAACGTTACTGTGGGGATATCTTTAATAATTCCCTCATAAAACACCAACCAAACTCAAGGTCACTACCTGCTCTCTCTATATACCTTGCTTCGGTGTCCGATTCGTAGAACAAGTATTCCATCCTTGGTTTTGGCGTATATGATGCGGTAATCTCCTATGCGATGCTTAAACAACCCTTTGAATTGGGCTGAAAGAGGGAGACCACGATCCGGATCCGCGCCCGGGTCCTTCTCCACCTGATGAAGGATCCGCTTAGGGCCCGTTAAGAATTAACATGGACAACTATTAAGTACTATCACAATCTATTATTATGTCATGGAAGAATGTGCCATCAAAAAAATGTTTGATACGATAGAAGGTCATTTGAACGAGCGACAGCTGAGACTACTAACTGCTGCGGTAGCAGATGCCCTTGGTTACGGCGGGATCTCAACACTTTCCCGAATAACGGGCATGTCCCGTACCACAATTACGTCAGGCCGTAAGGAATTGGAAGATTTGGAAGAATTAGATGTAGGTAAAGTCCGAAAGAAGGGTGGTGGAAGAAAGAAAATAACAGATAAGGATCCGACTCTTATGAATGATCTGGAAAGTTTGATCGAACCGGTAACCCGTGGCGATCCCGAGTCTTCTTTACGTTGGAGTTGCAAGAGTACACGCAAATTAGCTGAAGAGCTCAACAATATGGGTCATGATGTCAGTCATGTTACCGTAGCGACTCTTCTTTCCGAATTGGGGTATAGCCTGCAGGGCAATAAGAAGACTATTGAAGGAGCAAGCCATCCGGATCGGAATGCTCAATTTGAATATATTAATCGGATAACTCAGGAATATCAGCAGAATGGACAGCCTGTAATCTCCGTGGACACAAAAAAGAAAGAATCGGTCGGCAATTTCAAAAATGAAGGGCGTGAGTTGCGTCCCAAGGGTGATCCAGAAAAAGTGCTGGTACACGATTTCAAGATAAAAGAATCGGGTAAAGTGAGTCCGTATGGTATCTATGATATTGCGCACAATTAGGGGTGGGTGAATGTAGGCACAGACAACGATACAGCGACGTTTGCGGTTGAAAGCATCAGGCGACGGTGGAATTCTATGGGCCAGACAGTATATCCGGAGGTGGAAAAACTTTTGATTACCGCCGATGGGGGCGGAAGTAATGGGTATCGGGTCAGATTATGGAAAACAGAACTACAAAAACTTGTGGATGAAACCGGACTCGAAATATCAGTATGTCACTTTCCACCGGGGACGAGCAAATGGAATAAGATTGAGCATAGGTTACTCGCTTTCATCACCCAAAACTGGAGAGGCAAACCTCTCATAAGCCATGAAGTTATTGTGAATTTTATATCTGCAACAACCACAAAAAAAGGCTTGCAAGTTGAATGCCGACTGGTATAATCTGGTGATATTCTACCGGAATCATCACCAAATTAATAGTAAGTGCCCAGACCCGGATTCGAACCGGGGACAGCCAGATCTTCAGTCTGGCGCTCTCCCGGACTGAGCTACCTGGGCAAGTCTTGGTGGGCTCGATGCGATTCGAACGCACGATCCCCGCCATGTCAAGGCGATGTCATAACCAGCTAGACCACGAGCCCACAACCGACGGAGATCCTCACCGTGCTTTTCAGAGATAAATCCTTCGGTCAAAGTGATATGCGGCGCTCCTGGTCTCCGGCCATCTCCAGCGCTTCCTCGGCCTCGTCATCGCGGTCCAGGGCCCTGAGAGCCAGAGCCTTATTCTGCCATGAGGTCGTGTAGCCGGGATCGATATTGGCGGCCTTCTGGAAACAGTCGATTGCCTCCTCGTACCGTCCTTGAGCGCCGAGGGCGACACCTTTGTTGTTCCAGGCGTAGATGTCGAAGGGGTCGATCACGATGGCTTCGTCGTAGCATTCGGCGGCCTCATCGTGTCTCTTCAGATTGTCCAGTGCCGCGCCCTTGTTGTTCCAGGCTCTCTTAGCGTTCCAGCTCAGGGGATCCATCTCAATAGCCCTATCGTAGCACTCGGTCGCTTCCTGGTACCGGCCGGTGTTGTGCAGGGTGTAGCCCTTGACGATCCAGGATCTGGGATCGCCGGGGCAGATCTCCAGGGCCTTCTCGATGCTCTCGATGGCCTCCTGGTGTTGGTCCAGGTTGTTGAGGACGATCCCTTTGTTGCGCCAGGCATCGAGATGGGCGGGATCCATCTCTGTGACCATATCGAGACAGGCCAGGGCGTCTTCGTACCTGCAGAGCCTCCGCAGCGCCGTTCCCATCAGGTACCAGGCCTCGATGTACTGATGGTCTATCTCTACTGCCCTCTGGAGACACTCGATCGCCTCCTTGTAGAGACCCGAGCTGTAAAAGGCGGCACCGTTGCCGTACCAGGCGTCGGAATCTAACGTCTTATCACCACCGGATCGGCTGAGTTCGGTCCTCTCATCGGATGAGCTGTTGAGCGCTCGGGTTGTATACCTTTTGTCCTTGTACATAAAGTATAATGTTATGTGCACAAGTAAATACGAGCATAGGCGAACATTTTCTTGGCCGATCTCGTTCTTCGATTTAACACAAAGGCGCAAAGGGTGTTATCATTCGTTGCGTCTTTGCATCCTTGCGTCCTTGCGTTCTCGTTGTTTTGGTTCACATCCGCTCCCGACAACAACTTGGTCGTAATTGTTATAAAGCCAAAACGTAGTTGGTTGATTTTTGGTATGTTTTCATCTTAGGCATCTCCCATAA
>DAOG01000003.1 GCA_002501765.1 Methanosaeta sp. UBA204 | reverse complement strand
AGTTACAATTGGGTGCAGTACAATTTCAAGCTCGTCTAATTTAATATGTCGGTATAATCTATATGACCGAAAGTCATGTTGTACATAAAGTATAACTTTATGTGCTCAAGTAAATGTGAGCGTAAGCGAACATTTTCTTGTGGCCAGGATAAAACAGCGTCACTCCAACCGGCAGACCTCGATTCCCGCCAGCTCCAGAAACCTGAGAGCCTCCTCGTCGGGGTAGCCGTGTCTGTAGACCACCCTGCAGATCTTGGCGTTGATCATCATCTTGGCGCAGAGTACACAGGGCTGGTGGGTACAGTAGAGGGTGGCTCCCGCAGTACTCACTCCGTGGAGCGCCGCCTGGATGATGGCGTTCTGCTCGGCATGTACCGCCCTGCAGAGTTCGTGTCGGTGCCCGCTCTCAACGCCCTCCCGGCGACATCCCAGATCGAGACAGTGGGGAAGCCCGGTGGGCGCGCCGTTGTACCCTGTGGTCAGGATCCTCTTCTCCTTCACTATTACCGCGCCCACCTTGTGACGGAGACAGGTAGACCTGGTAGCCACCACAGATGCGATCTCCATGAAGTACTCATCTAGGCCGGGACGGTCCATCAGAGGTCAATTGCGGTCCCTCTTGATATCTTTTTCCTCTCGACCTCTCTGGCGGAAGTTTAATATCTACCGCTGCCTCGATCAGAGACCATGAGCATACACTGGGCCGATGTGGTTGCCGAGAGGCTGGCAGACCGAGGCCCGCAGACGGTGGCCAGCGGCATCACGCCCTCCGGTCAAATTCATATCGGGAACATGAGAGAGATGATGACCGCGGACGCCGTCTACCGGGCTCTTCTCGATAAGGGCGTGGACGCGCGCTTGATATACATCGCCGACACCTACGACCCGCTCCGGCGGCTCTACCCCTTTCTGCCAGAGTCGTTCTCCGAACATGTGGGCAAGCCTTTGTCGGAGATACCCTGTCCCGAGGGCTGCTGCGATAGCTACGCCGATCACTTCCTCCTCCCTTTCTTAAAGACCCTGGACCGACTGGGCATAAAGCCCCAGGTTTACAGAGCAGACCGCCTCTACAAAGAAGGGCTGTACGTAGATGTCATAAAGACCGCTCTTCGGAAGAAGGATATGATAGCGAAGATCCTGAAGGAGGTCTCAGGAAGAGATATGCCCCCCGATTGGTTCCCTTTCGATGCCATCTGCAAGCGGTGCGGAAGACTGGGCACCACCAAGGTTGCCGGGTTCGATCTCGAAGGAGAGACCGTGGACTACCGGTGCGAATGCGGTTACGAGGGCATGGCCAGCATGAAGGGTGAGGGGAAGCTGGCCTGGAGGATCGACTGGCCTGCTCGCTGGTCGATACTCAATATAACGATGGAGCCCTTCGGGAAGGATCATGCCACCTCGGGCGGATCCTACGATACCGGCAAACGGATCTCCGAGGATATCTACGGATACGAAGCGCCCTACCCGGTGGTCTACGAGTGGATCCACCTCAAAGGAAAGGGGGCCATGCACAGCTCCACAGGGGTGGTGGTTACCATAAAAGATATGCTGGACGTGGTTCCTCCGGAGGTTCTCCGATACCTGATCATCAGGACCAAGCCGGAGAAACATATCGAGTTCGATCCCGGTATGCCCCTTCTCAGCCTGGTGGAAGAATACGACCAGCAAGCTGTCGATGAGAGGACCATGGATCTCTCGACGATAGGAACCGGTCGGCCGTTTCCCATCCCCTTCCGGCACATGGTCACCGCCGTCCAGATCGCCCGGGGAGACGAGGATGTGCTGCTGGAGGTGCTGGATAGGAGCGGTTACGATACCACCGATCGAGAGGCGATCTTCGCCAGGGCGGCCAACGCCGAGGTCTGGCTGGAGAGGTACGCGCCGCCTTTTGTTAAGTTCCAGCTCCAGGACCAGCTTCCACCAGGAGTGAACAACCTGAGCCCGGAGGTGAGAAAAGGTCTCCGGGTCCTGGCAGAGCGGATCGGAGGCGAGACCGCGGAGGAGATCCACAGCGAGGTCTACGCCGTGGCCGAGGATAGGGCGATCAACCCCAAGAAGCTCTTCCAGGCGATATATACGGCGTTCCTGGGTCAGAAGCAGGGGCCGAAGGCGGGCTGGTTTTTATCCAGCTTAGACGAGGGGTTCGTGAAGAGCAGGCTGACGGAGGCGTCCGGGGCCTAAGGCCGGGTTGTGGTCCCTTCGAGACGAAGCGCAAGACTCCAGATGAAAAGCTTCCAGGAGATATCCGAAGATGGTGAAGATCAAACCGGTCGTCGACGTCCCGCTGCTCCTGGTGGAAGGAGAGCTGAAGGTGCTGGTGGCTGCCGACCTTCACATCGGTCTGGAGCACGATCTATGGCTCGGGGGAGCTAGCGTTCCCAGCCAGACGGAAAAGCTATTCTCCCGGCTCCGGTCGCACCTGAAGAAGATCGGACCGGACCGGCTCGTTCTCCTGGGAGACATCAAGCACAACGTTCCTCTGACCAGCTTCCAGGAGAAGAACGAGGTTCCCGCTTTCATCGAGGGTCTCTCCGCCCTCGTCGAGGTGGACCTCGTCCCGGGCAATCACGACGTGGGCCTGAAGGACCTGGTACCTTCGGACATGAAGATCGCGCCTTCTGCAGGCTACATCCTGGACGGTGTGGGCTATTTTCATGGACATGCCTGGCCCCATCCTGACCTCTTCCGGGCAGATGCGCTGGTGTCGTCCCACATTCATCCTGCGCTCCGGCTGAGAGACCCGCTGGGGTCCTCGGCCCCCCGGAGGGTCTGGGTGAGAACTCCCCTTCGCGGCGACGCCGTCAGGGAACACTACCGCCGCGACCTGGTGGTGCCGGAGATGATAATCGTTCCTTCCTTCAACCCCCTCTGCGGAGGTTACCCTCTCGATGTTGCCGGGAAGGATGAACGGGGGCCTCTCCTGAAGATGGCCGACCTGGACCGGGCACGGATCTACCTCCTGGACGGAACAGGATTGGGGCGGCTGGGGAGGATAAGGAAGGCTCACGGCAATCGAAAACGGTTATATTCTGCTAAAGAGAAGTGACCTCATGAACGAAAGGGAACGGCTGCTGGAGCTGGTCCGGAAAAAGGCGCTCATAATAGGGAGGGTCACCCTATCTTCGGGCAAGGTCAGCGACTACTACATCGACGCCAGGAAGGTGGTCCTGGACCCGGAAGGCGCCTACCTGACGGGCAAGTTGCTGCTGGATATGATCGAGCCCCGGGTTGAAGCTGTAGCAGGTATGACCCTGGGCGCGGATCCCATCGTATCCTCGATATCGGTGCTCAGCCACATCGAGGGGAGAAACCTCGCGGCGCTCATAATCAGGAAGGAGCCGAAGAAGCACGGCACCAGGAGGTTCATCGAGGGGCCTACCCTCCCGGAAGGAACGAAGGTAGCGGTCGTGGACGACGTGGTCACCACTGGCTCGTCTCTTATCAGGTCTCTCGAGCTGATCGAGGCCGAAGGCTACCGCCCGGTCCAGGTCCTGGCCGTGCTGGACAGAGGGGAAGGCGGCCGCGAGAAGCTAAAAGCCGCCGGTTACAAGCTCGAGCCCATCTTCGCCAGGGAAGACCTGGATCTCTAGCTCACAATCAGTCGCCGGTTGTATCGGTCCCCGTACGAGATGGGCGAGAGCGAACAGGACGCGCTCGTGTTGCTGTATACGATCTTGGAGTAGATATCATACTCTCCTTGCCTCACGCCTTTGATTGGGTAGGTGACGTCTTCGGCGGTCCCCGGATCCAGCTTTACCGATCTTTCACTGGAGTTCACGGCGACGACGCCGTCGGGGAGGTCCGGGGTGACGGTAACCTCCATGGAGCCCTCGTACGGGTTGCTGAGCTTCAGCATGACGTTGACTTCTTCCCCCACACCCACTTCGTACCGGTCCAGCTGCTGAACGCACTGGATCCCCACCACCAGAAATACGAGAAGGACCGGTACTATCTGAAGTCGCTTCATAGTATGTTCTCCTAAGTTCAGTAAGGACTTAAAGATACCTTTCACGTAAGTGTTATATGACTCTTACTTCTGCTGTATAGACCATTTTTCTGCCCACGAACATAAGATACTTATCGTGGCCCCTCCAATGTTAGGGGTAGATGGAAGTTTCCTACTCTGCTTGGTGTTCGGTCGCCGATGAGAGTCGCGTGGTTGGCGGGGAAAGTTTCTCCTTTCTATTCGACCGCCGCTACACCAACCGGCTCAACCGGATGAGCCGGGTATTCTTCGAGGCCTACGTCAAGGCGGCCACTGAGCTGGCAGCGGAAGAGGACCGTTTTCCCAGCCTGAGCGAGATAGAGTCCCGGATGGAGAGCGGCGCGATCTACGCGTATAAAGACCGGCTGATGAGGACCACGGACTTCTTCGACGAGGTCAAGATATCCGGCATATCCTACCTGATGCCCAAAGCGAAGCGCTTCATCGACGAGACCGACACCTATTCGGATCTAATACTGGACTTCGACCAGGGCGCGGTCACCCTGCCCAAGAGAAAGAAGGTTTATCGAGCCGAGGGCTCGGAGGACGCGGAAGAACCCGATTCTGAAGAGACTGCGAAGGAACCTGAAGAAGCAGAAGAATATATAGAGGATCTGCTCGAAGCCGCGGAGAAGGTCCCGGGTTCCAAGATCACGGAAGAAAGACCCATCGAGGTCGGAGACGGTCCGATGACGGCTCCTGTCGTGACCGAGGCGGTCCTTTCTTCCCAAAAAGGTCTCTTCGAGAAGATCGATGCCAAGAGCGGCCTGGCGGTCCTTGGTCTGGCGATAGTTCTGGTGGTGATCGCCTTTTCCGGGTCTCATATCTGGTCACCACCTCCACCAATACCAGCACCGCCGTCGGTCTGTTACACCACCTATCTCACCAACGAAAGTGAAAGCGTCTGTCTGAACCTCGACGTCAGCAACCCCCTTGGCCTGGATAGCGGGATAGAGATGACCCTTCCGCCGGATATCGATCGAAGCATAAGCGCTACCGGTGGCGTGGTTACCATATCGTACTCCAACGGCACCATGGTCCAGTTGTACAGCAACAACGATGCCAGCATCTCCATCCGCTTGGCGGAGGCCTTCGAGAGCGTTCCCGTGACGTTCAACCTGACGGCACCCGCAGAGTTCGATACCAGTCTGACGGTCCACGAGGAAGACTACCAGGTCGTTCGCAGGAAGGGTACGATATCTCTGATATGCAACTGCACTGAGGACCGCCTGAAGTTTGAGCAGATCTACCATGAGAAGAGCGTATCTGGCGGCGGTAGTGCCCAGAAGGGAAGCGCAAACAACGATACGAAGAGCGACTGAGGCAGGCATCTTCGACCCCGGGCGCAAGCCGATTCTGAGAGATGGATCTGTGGAGGTTCCGGTCAAGAGGCCGATGGCCGGTCAGAAGACGGTGCGCCAGGAGCATCCTGAGTTCTACCATAAGACCCCCGGGTTGGTCGACCTCTTCCGGGACAGGGACAGGATCTCTCCAGAGCAGGTGGCGCTCTTGCCCCGGTCCTGGTACATCTTGGGAACGGTGATAACGGTGAAGATCGATCCCCGCGTCGAGGACCTGAAGCGGGATATCGGGTCTGCTCTTCTCTCCATCTATCCCCGGTGCAGGTGCGTCCTCATGGACCGGGGGATCGAGGGCCAGTTCAGGGTGCCAAAGAGAGAGGTGATCGCCGGGTCTGGGACCGAGACCGTTCACCGGGAGAACGGGGTGGTTTTCAAGCTGGACGCCATGAAGATCATGTTCTCTGCCGGGAACCTCAACGAGAGGATGAGGATGAGCCGTCTTGGCGATGATGAGTTCGTGGTGGACATGTTCGCGGGCATAGGTTATTTCAGTCTGCCCATGGCGGTCCACTCCCGGCCGGATCGCGTCCTGTCCATCGAGCTGAACCCTTTGGCTTATGGGTACCTGACAGAGAACGTCAGGCTCAACAAGGTGGAAGGGATCGTGGACCCGGTTCTGGGCGACTGTGCCGAGGAGGTCCCCGAGGGCGAGGCCGACAGGGTGGTGATGGGGTTCGTGGAGTTCACGGACCGGTACCTGAAAGAGGGGATCCGGGCGCTTCGGCCCGGTGGTACGCTTCACTATCATCAGACTGTTCCGGAACGTCTCTACCCGGGCGCCCTTGTCGAAGACGTGAGGCGCAAGGCGGAGGAACAGGGGAGGAGGGTCCGGGTTCTGAGGTGTGCCCGGGTAAAGAAGTACTCGCCGGGGGTGGTTCATGCTGTCCTCGACGCTGTGATCACCTGACCATCCAAATAGTTATTATCCCTGGAAGTTTAAAGAGAGATGGGTGATCCAAAATGAAGGTATCCTGGTTGGGACATGCTTGTTTTGAGATCGTGGATTCTAGAGGGACGAGGATAGTCATCGATCCCTTCGACGAGACCGTGGGATATGAGGTTCCCCATGTCGAGGCCGACGTGGTCCTGGTGAGCCACGAACATCATGACCACAACAACGTGAAGGCCATAAGGGGGGATCCCCAGGTGGTCAGGAGTCCTGGGAAGCATCTCGCCGCGGGGATCGAGTTTCGTGGAGTGTCCACATTTCATGACGAAGAGAAAGGGAAGCTCCGCGGCCGCAATACCATATTCTGCTTTGTCGTAGACGGCCTGAGGGTCTGTCATCTGGGCGATCTGGGCCATCTCCTCGGCGAGGATGATCTGCGCTCCATAGGCGAGGTCGACGTGCTCATGATACCTGTCGGCGGGGTCTACACCATCGACGCCGATGGCGCGAAGAGGGTGATCGAGCAGATCCGGCCGCGGCTGGTCTTCCCTATGCACTTTCGAAGCGAGGAGTTCGATGTGGCGCCTGTGGACCTGTTCCTGAAGGGGCTGGAGGTCGAGCGCCCTGGGCAAAGCGTCTCTCTGACGCGCGAGAAACTGCCCGCCGCGGGGTGGAAGGTGGTGCAGCTGGATTATGGGGGGCCGGATCGATAGGTTAATACGTGAAAAGCTCGATGAGCGGAACTGAAGCCCGGTGATGTAGCGGTCAATCATACGAGGCTCTGGACCTCGTCACCCAGATTCGAATTCTGGCCGGGCTATTTGGGTATATTTTTGGTTTTGGTCTTGCTACTGGTTTTGGATCATTAACTGACTGCTTCAGATATTATTTATGCCTATACTATGTAATAAACATTCCTTTGTGAGCTTTTGTGGAGCATAAACCTGCTTTGTTTGAAACCTGAGCTGATCCTATGTCTCTTTTCATCAATTCTCTGCCTTTGCCTGGTACGGGGGAGCTTACCCACACACAGACCACGGGATAATGCAACCTGAAACTTTTTGTAGATTGGAGGTGGAATATTTGGCAGGAGGTACGCCCTACGAGATCGAAGCCGTTTACTGTCCTGGCGCTGCTGGTGCTGTCGTTATCTGTAGCCGCGCTGGCCCAGGTCCCGGGTGACGAGAACGGCACAGATCAAGTTGAAACCACAGAAGCTGCCAAGACCAACTGGCTGGAACGAAATGGAATAACCATTGGAGCTGTCGCTGCTCTACTTGCGATCATTGCGTACCTATCCGGGCTTGTTTCACGTATCAAGAAGATCACTCTCGCAAAACTTGGAAAAAAGCCCCCTGAGAGCACCAGTCCACCCCAACAAATATCGACAGAGAACCGAACCACCACCGCTTCGGGCGAGAGAAGCAAAGCCATCGGGGGCGATGTATCCAGCAGCATCATTGCCGATACCATCACCTTGACCCCCGAAGCGCTGGAATCACTGCACCCAAAATCAACTGAGCCCCCTGGCAAGATCTCCAACATCCCCCACCCCCACAATCCCAACTTCACCGGACGAGTGGACCTGTTGGACAGCCTCCACGAGGCCCTCACCTCGGGCCAATACGTCGCCTTCACCCAGACCCAGGCCATAACCGGCCTGGGCGGCGTGGGCAAAACCCAGCTGGCTCTGGAGTACACCTACCGCCACTTGGCCGACTACGAGATCGTCTGGTGGGTCAAATCCGAAGAGCCCGCCACCCTAGCCGCCGATTACGCCAGCCTGGCCGCGAAACTCGACCTGCCCGAGAAGACCTCTCCAGACCAGAACGCCATCATCGGGGTCGTGAAGAGCTGGTTGGAGCAGAACGTGGGCTGGCTGATGGTATTCGATAACGTACAAGATCCTGAAGACCTCGAGGATTACCTGCCCCATACCGGCGGGGGTCACGTGATCGTCACCTCCCGCAACCCGAATTGGGGCGGCATCGTCAGAACGCTACCGGTAGACGTGTTCAGCCGAGCCGAGTCGATCGAGTTTCTCCGCAACCGAACCGGTCAAGATGACGGTGCCGACGCCCTCACAGATGCTCTGGGCAACCTGCCTCTGGCGTTGGAACAGGCCGGGGCTTACATCGAAGAGACCAGGATCACGCTGTCAAACTACCTGAAAAGGTTCCAGGAACAGCAAAAGGAAGTCCTAGAACGCGGCAAGCCGGTCTCCTACCCTGCCACCGTGACCACCACTTGGGAGATGTCGTTCAAGCAGGTCCAGGAAGCGTCCGATACTGGCGCCGATCTGCTTAACCTCTGTGCCTTTCTGGCTCCAGACGATATCCCCAAATCGCTTCTGGTCGGGGGAGCACGGCATCTGCCCCCATCACTTGCCCCCATCGTGGCAGACGACTTGGAGTTTGATGAAGCCGTTGCAGTTCTGATGCGGTACTCGTTGATTACCGGATCCTCCGATAACCTCTCTATCCACAGGTTAGTCCAGGCCGTAACTCGAGACCGGCTGGAAGAAGACGACCGCAAGAGGTGGTCTGAAGCAGCTGTACAACTGGTAGACTACGCCTTTCCTAGGGACAGTGATGATTTCCATAATTGGCCCGTTTGTTCTCTACTCTTGCCCCATGCTCTGGCCACAGCTGGCCATGCCGAAGAACTCGGGGTGGTACCAGAGACCACAGGAGATCTTCTGAACCGAATTGGTATTTACCTAAATCTACGAGCCGAATACAAAGATTCTAAGTCTGTTTTGGAGTCGGCCCTGGTGATATTCGAGAACGTCTACGGACCCGACCATCCAGAGGTAGCCAGAACTCTCACAAACCTCGGTATAGTCCTGCGACAGCTGGGGGATTACGAGGGTGCAAAAGAGCGCCTGGAGCGATCCCTGGTGATATTCGAGAACGTCTACGGACCCGACCATCCCATGGTAGCCAGAACTCTCACAAACCTCGGTACAGTCCTGAAGCATCTGGAGGATTACGAGGGTGCAAAAGAGCGGCAGGAGCGATCCCTGGTGATATTCGAGAACGTCTACGGACCCGACCATCCCATGGTAGCCAGAACTCTCACAAACCTCGGTACAGTCCTGGAGAATCTGGGGAATTACAAGGGTGCAAAAGAGCGCCTGGAGCGATCCCTGGTGATATTCGAGAACGTCTACGGACCCGACCATCCTGAGGTGGCCGGAACTCTCGGAAACCTCGGTATAGTCCTGCGACAGCTGGGAGATTACGAGGGTGCAAAAGAGCGCCTGGAGCGATCCCTGGTGATATTCGAGAACGTCTACGGGTCCGACCATCCTGAGGTAGCCATAACTCTCGGAAACCTCGGTATAGTCCTGCGACAGCTGGGGGATTACGAGGGTGCAAAAGAGCACTACGAGCGTGCCCTGGAGATCGACGAGAAGGCCTACGGCCCCGACCATCCCAACGTGGCCATCCGGGTCAACAACCTCGGCTCGGTCCTGAAAGCTCAGGGCGACCTCGAGGGCGCCAAGAAACTCTTCGAGCGGGCCCTGGAGATCGACGAGAAGGCCTACGGCCCCGATCATCCCAACGTGGCCATCCGGGTCAACAACCTCGGTTCGGTCCTGAAAGCTCAGGGCGACCTCGAGGGCGCCAAGAAACTCTTCGAGCGGGCCCTGGGGATATTCAGGGATAAACTGGGCGAGGATCACCCCTACACCAAAACCACGAGAGGTAATCTGGAGGCTCTTCAACACCGCTAACCTGAAGTTTCCGTTTTCAAGCTAAAACGGAGACTATACATCCTATTAAGCCGTCACATATCGATCATGCAGAGCCCAAAACTCGTCTCCCCGGACGCATATTGCTCTGTAGCACGGGTTGTAGGGGTGGGTGAGCTGGTATCCACCAGAGTGAAAAACGTCGATCTCCAAGAAGGCGTGATCCACCTCCGGGCCGAAGACCCAGCAGTACAGGTCGGCGGTGGTACCATCCGATGTCCTACCACAGCTCAATACGTGGATCCTGAGCCTGCCAATAGGCACGAGGTGGCTCTTCCCTGGCCAGGGTGGATGTCTCTCTCTTCGTGGTGTTCTTTGTGGTATAGTTCTACGTCATTATCCGGCTCTGTCTAATTATCTAGTGATGGGGGTCCGTAGGACTTTTTAGACATGTCTTTAAATGTTATAATGATAACAAATTTATTTGGTAATTATAGATAGTTCTGATATTTAGATTGGTTGAGGCATTTTTTCATTGAATAAATCCAAAATACTCAAGCAAAATCCTTTTATGCAATGAAATCAACTTATATGATGTGACAATCCATGGTGGTTATAAATACAACTCTATCAAACTTTAATTTCGCAGATGAAATCCAATTAATGTTCGAAAACTACGATGATGACTATGAATATACTGTAAAGGGTGTTTTTCGCAAAATTAATCCACCTCCGTGTTCGATATGTAACACAAAGATGAGTCACAATGGTTACAATCAATACCAAAAAAATGGTTTGGGTGCTATCAAGATTGGAAAGTATATATGTCCTTTATGTGGAAACTCATGCGAAGAAAGTCGTGATTCTTGGATAAATCAAATTAATAATTTTTTTAAATCCCTAGCTGAAATATGTCTACTAATGCGGAAATGCAATGTATCATATCGTTGTGCAGCTTTGATATTGCAACGCATTTATCCTATGAACAAAGATGCTATCTACAAATTAGTCAATGATTTTATTGAAAATGCCGACGTACCACCTGTAAAAGTAAAACGTATTGTTAACTATGATGAACAATA
>DAOG01000102.1 GCA_002501765.1 Methanosaeta sp. UBA204 | reverse complement strand
GATTATCACATCATATAAGTTGATCTTATTACATAAAAGGGTTTTGCTTGGGTATTTTGGATTTATTCAATGAAAAAATGCCTCAATCAATCTAAATATCAGAAATATCTATGACTACCAAATAAATTTGTTATCATTATAACATTTAAAGACAAGTCTAAAAAGTCCTACGGACCCCCATCACTAGATAATTAGACAGAGCCGGAATGTGTGGTGCCTGCCGGGTGGAAGTGAATGGAGAAACAAAGTTTGCCTGTGTCGATGGCCCAGAGTTTGACGGTCACGAAGTCGACTGGGAGAATATAACTTTCAGGCTGCGCCAGTTCATCGCGGAGGAAGAGCTCTCGCACGGCATCTGGGAGAGGAAAAACTGGCACAAGCTGGTGGATATTTCGCCCCGTAATTTTGGCAGCATGGTAAACCCTAAGCAGCAGAAGATGAAGATAACCATCTAATTATTTATTTTGTGTCGGAGACCTTGTTCGAACGTGATCCGCATCCGAATCAGCATTGGCTTTTCGTTTGGAGATAATGCCAACCTAATGCAGGGGCACTAACCACTGAACACATTTAAATACCAGGAGTTGGCATGGCCATTCCGCCCAGTCCACGTGGATGGTGCTTGGGCATTAAATTATACTGGGGTGATGAAAATGGCAGAACTTAATCCGTTTGAGATCTCACGACGGCAGTTGGATGATTGTGCAAAAATCCTCAAACTAGATGATGATGTTCGTGAAATCCTTCGGCATCCGATGCGTGAGATTCATGTGTCAATTCCTGTCCGCATGGATGACGGCACCACCAAAGTATTCCAGGGGTTCCGGGTCCAGTACAACGATGCTAAAGGACCGACCAAGGGTGGCATCAGATTTCATCCTGAAGAAACTATTGATACCGTTAGGGCCCTTGCGGCCTGGATGACCTGGAAGTGTGCAGTTCTCGATCTGCCCCTTGGTGGGGGGAAGGGTGGCGTCATCTGCAACCCAAAGGAACTCTCCAACAGTGAATTGGAACGCTTAAGTCGTGGCTACATCGACAAGATATGGCAGTTCGTCGGCCCGGATAAGGACATACCCGCCCCGGACGTCTATACAACTCCTCAGATGATGACCTGGATGATGGACGAGTTCTCAAAGCTGACCGGGAAGAACGAGTTTGGCTGTATTACCGGCAAGCCGGTTTCCATAGGCGGTTCTTGTGGACGTGATGATGCAACTGCACGTGGCGGCATGTACACCATCAGAGAAGCCGCAAAAGAGCTCGGCATGGACCTATCAAAGGCCACGGTCGCCATACAGGGTTATGGAAATGCCGGGTGCAATGCCTCTTACTTATGTAAAGATATCTTAGGCACTAAGATAGTAGCCATCAGCGACTCTAAGGGTGGCATATACAACAAGGACGGTCTAGATCTTGACCTTGCCTGTAGCATCAAGGGTGAGACTTCCTCAGTAGTCCATGCCCCAAGCGAATCCGCTCAGCTGATTTCCAATGAAGAGCTGATCGAGCTCGATGTGGATATACTCGTCACAGCTGCTCTGGAGAACGTCATCACCGAAGAGAACGCTCCAAACGTTAAGGCCAAGATCGTTGCTGAGTTGGCCAATGGACCGACAACGCCTGAGGCAGACGAGATCCTGTACAAGAATGGCGTTCACGTGATACCAGACATTCTCTGTAACGCAGGCGGTGTAACTGTTTCGTATTTCGAGATGGTGCAGAACATGTCCTGTTACTACTGGAACGTGGAAGAGGTCTATGAGCGTTTAGATAAGAGGATGACCGAATCCTATCAGATAGTGCTGAACGCCTCCAAGACGTATAACATTAACATGCGGCAGGCAGCTTATGTGGTGGCCGTCGGCCGTGTGGTCGAGGTGATGAAACTTCGTGGTTGGATTTAGATGATGATGAGCGTTTGACACAAAAACGCATCACATCAAATTCATTCTGCAACCTTGGCCTTCCTGGTCGTCCCAGTATCTCTCCTCGTCCAGCTCTCCAGAGGCCTTCTGGCGTGCGGTACGACCTATGACCTCGTATGCTTTCGGGAGGAAGGAGGCAAGGTTTGCCTTGCCTATGGAGAAGGGTGCCTCGCCGAGCCTTCTGAGGACGGCGTTCTCCACCACTGGGGGCGCGGGATCGACGACGATGGCGTCCAGCGCGTCACCCGCATCCCAGAATGAATCGAGACACTCTTCGAGAGGTCTGATGTCGTCGACGGGTACGTCGTCCAACATCTCTTTCGTATCTCCGGTGGCCTGGGCACGCCGCACCCGGAGCGCGTCGATGATCTCTTCTTTCGTCCGGCCCCGGAGCTTGAAGATCAGGAACGGGTCGTCGTCGAACTGCTCTGCCAGGAGGTAATAGACCGCTGCGATATGCTTGCAGGGGTTCGCCCAGTCAGGACATGAACAATCTGTATCGAGATCCTTTCTTGTCTTCGGGAACAAGGAGACTCCGGCCTCGGCGAAGGCATCCTCGATATCGGTCGGCATCTCTCCCGAGAGCAGCTTTGCCGCGAATATGGCCTTCGATGCCATCGCCTCTATCACCTTATCCCAATCGTCCCCGGCGATGGGGGTCAGTTGAATTTCGATATCGTAGGGTCTTGATCTTACGCCCTGGACCTTCGCCTCCACGATGCCGTTCTGAACGTCGATGGAGATCACCTGCCCCTTCCGAGCATAGGCGCGTCCCCTGCCCAGCCTTGCACCCATATTGAAGGACTTGAGGACGCCTATCCACCGTTTCGACCACCACTTCTCGCCGATGGTGCCCCGTTTGCTCTTCGCCTTTATGCCGTCCTTGACCTCCTTGGGCTTTGCCGGTTTGTAGTATCCCCAGTAGCCGTTCGCCATACTCAATCACCCGTTCCGACGGCGCTGCGGCTCAGGGTGAGGACCTCCCTGAGATCTTCGGTGGAGAGCTCTGTCAGCCACGCCTCGCCCGTACCGATGACGGCGTCTGCAAGCTTCTTCTTCTCTTCGATCATCTGGTCTATCCTCTCCTCGAGCGTGCCCGTACAGACGAACTTGTTGCTGAAGACGTTCTTCTGCTGGCCGATGCGGAAGACGCGATCGGTGGCCTGGTCTTCTACTGCCGGGTTCCACCAGCGGTCGAAGTGGAAGACATAGTTGGCCGCAGTGAGGTTGAGCCCGAAACCGCCTGCCTTGAGCGAAAGAACGAAGAGCGGCGGGCCTGCGGACTGGAACCGCTGGATCATATCGTCTCGCTTCTTCTTCGGCGTGCCGCCGTAGAGAAAGAGCGTCTCGCATCCCAGCTTCTCCTGGAGATGGTGCTGTAGCATGGCCCCCATACCGGCAAACTGCGTGAATATCAGCGCTTTGTCTCCTGCGGCGAGCACCTCTTCCAGCATCTCCTCGAGGCGGATCAGCTTTCCGGAGCGCCTGTCCAGAGGGCTCCCGTCCTGGAGGAAGAGGGCCGGATGATTGCAGATCTGTTTCAGCCTGGTCAGGGTGGCCAGGACCAGCCCTTTGCGCTCGATTCCCTCCAACGACTTTATCTTGTCCAGCATGTCCGCAACCACGGCCCCGTAGAGGGACGCCTGCTCGGGGGTGAGGCTGGTGTAGACCTTCGTCTCCACCTTCTCGGGCAGATCATCTATTATCGCAGGATCGGTCTTGAGACGCCGGAGAATAAAGGGCTGGGTTATCCGCCGGAGCATGTCCGCACGCTCTTCGTTCCGGTACTTCTCGATGGGCAAGGCGAAGTCCTTGCGGAAGCCCCGCGCAGATCCCAGGTAGCCGGGGTTGAGGAAGTCCATGATCGACCAGAGCTCGGATAGGCGGTTCTCCACCGGTGTTCCTGTGAGGGCGATTTTGTGTCCCGCCCCGATCTTCTTTATCGCCCGGGTCTGCTTGGCGCCCGGGTTCTTGATGTTCTGGGCCTCATCGAGGACGACATGTTCCCAATGGACCGTCGATAAGGCGGCTTCGTCCCGCTGGGCGGTTGCGTACGTGGTGACAATGAGATCGTGTTCTTCTGCCGCCTCTGCGAAGTCTCTATCTGTGAGCCTCTGGGCTCCGTGGTGGACCATGACCTCAAGCGACGGTGCGAAGTGCTCGACCTCTTTCTGCCAGTTGCCGACCACCGACATGGGACATATCAGAAGCGTCGGTGCCGGCTTATCCTGGCTTTCGCGTTCGTGAAGCAGAAAGGCGATGAGCTCGATCGTCTTTCCCAGTCCCATATCATCTGCGAGACATGCTCCGAGACCGAGCCTGTGGAGGTACTTGAGCCAGGAGAGGCCTTTTACCTGATAAGGACGGAGGACACCTTCGAAAGCCGGGGGCGTGTTGACGGTTTTGATCTTGCTCTTCCCGGAGAGGCTCTTCAGGATGTCCCCGATCCGGCTCTCTGCCTCGACGCCCACGACGGGAAGGCCCTGCTCTTCCCTTTGACCTTCTGCCTCCAGCCCGAGCAGCATTGCATCCTTCAGCGTCATCTCGCCGCCTTCGCGCCTCTCTTCGAAGAACTCTATGGCGGTCTCGATATCCTCCGTTCGCAGCTCTACCCACTTGCCCCTGACCTGGACCAGAGGGACCTTCAGATAGGTCAGCTCCCTGAACTCGGCTTCGGTGAGGGTCCCGTCACCGATGGCCACCTCCCAGTCATAATCCACGATAGATTTCAGGCCGAAGATCCCTTTGCTTATGGCCCGTCCGCTCTCGTCCAGCGGGTCCTTCAGCTTGAGCTTCAGGCCGATACGGGCACCTGGTTTCTCCCACCATGGAGGGAGGAGGACGCCGAAGCCGTTCTGCTCCAAGAGGGGTGCCGACTGGCGTAGGAAAGAGTAAGCCTGCTCCGTTTTGAGCTCCAGCCCCAACGGGCAGGCGGTCTGGAGGCTTCTCTCGATCAAAGGGAAGACCTGGGTTGCCCTGCCCAGGTCGGCGAGGAGCTGTTCCTGGGGGTTTTTGAAGCTTCGTTTGAGGAAGGTGACGGTCTCTGATCGCGTCTTCCATACCTCTTCTACGGGGACCAGGAGGCTCCGGTCGTCCCTGGCCTGGAGGAGGAAGCGGACCATCCACCGATCTTCGTCCTCCGGGCATGATGGAGGTTCGAGCCTGAAGCAGGTGCGGAAGGGAGCGTTTGGTGTAGCGGGCCGGAGCTGGTCGAGCCATGCCGTCATCTCGTCCGAGAAGGAGGCCAGCGCCTCGGCGGGCGCATCGATAGAGGGATCTTCGGTGGTGATGGCCCGAAGGAACTGGCGCGGCAGAGGGTCGACCTTGGTGGGGCGACCCCGGCGCGGTGGGAGGAGATCGGTGGTCTCCAGGGACTGCCGGACGAAGGCGTCTACAGTATTCTCGATGAAGCTCATGACCAGCTCGTGGGGCGACGGGTCTTCGTCCTCTGTGCTCTCCCCTGCTGACTGGCTGAGTGCCCTGCAGATGGGAGGCTGCGCTATCGAGAGGATACGCACCCGTTCCGAATATTCTTCGTCGATCACCGGCACCCAGACGCCCTTCCCGGCCCTGACAGTGGGCGCAAACTGCTCTCTGGCCACGATCTCGAGAGAGAGCTTCGCGGTTTCGATCCAGAACCGGAGCGAGCTGCCGAAGGCGACCCCGTGGGGTGGGTGAGCAGGCAGATCGAGGAGGAGGTCAAGGGCTGCGCAGGGGTCGAAGGCCAGTGTCTCGACATCCCAGGGGAGCAAGCCGGTGGCTTCATCGGGCATGTAATCTTCCCGGATGAGCCACGGCGACGGTAGCGGGCCTCTCCTGGTTGCGGGCAGGCGAAGGGTCCTTCTCTCGATCCTGGAGGGTCTCTGGCCGAAGACGATCTCGATCTCGTCGTGCAGGTCGTCGCCCGAGAGCGCGAATGGATGGGGTCTCGGCTTCGGTCTCTTGGGAGGCCTTCCCCGGACTGGCGGGACGTTCGGCGGGAGCACGGACGACTCCGTCCAGAGATGGAGGCGGTCAATATCCCAGGTTGCATGTAAGGCTAGCATGATCTCGTTCTTCAGACAGGGGTGTCGTCGTATAAAGGTTTCTCATTGTATCTTGGGTTGAATTGTCTGTTTCTGACTTAACGCAAAGGCGCAGAGACGCAAAGAGTCACATCGTTTTCTTTTGCGTCATCGCGTCCTGGCGTCTTCGTTCATACTATTATCTCATTTGAATTGTATGTTTCCAATTTAATGTAATGGCACTCTCTTCATCGCCTTCTACCTCAAGACTGCTGCCATGCAGGTTTTTACTCGTGGTCACATAGTGGGGCGCGTATTTCGGCGGAGATCGGCCGGGGTGCCCTAACTAATGGAAGAAACTTTAGCGAAGCGTAACAAGCGCAAGCAAACCAGGTTATGCCGTATTATGCGCCGTTATCCGGAGTTGATGGTCAATGGATCAAACCATTTTCTTGGAAAGAATAATAACCTCTTTTAGAGATAATAATATGATCGAGTACTTTGATCCCCAGAATCCTGCCCGCTTCTGTCAGCTGCTCATGAATCCTCAGATCACTGTCGCTGGGTCTGAGTTCACCTGAAGGATGGTTATGAGCAAAGATCACAGATGCGGCTCTGTCTGTGATCACGTCAGCAAAAACCTCGCGAGGATGTACCTGACTTCTATCCAGCAACCCCACCGTCACAATTCTATTTTCAATAACTTCATGGGCACCGTTAAGAGAGATACAAATAAAATATTCCTGCTGTTTGTTGGTTATTTGGCCGATTAAGGGCAACACATCCTCGGCGTTGTTTATCTTGACTGTTTCCTTCACGATATGCCTTCTTGCCAGCTCAAAACATGCTAAAATCTGTGATGCTTTCGCAGGTCCGATGCCTTCGATCTTCGTGAGTTCTTCTAAGGACAGGTCGCCGCCCTTTTCTGCTATCAATTTAGCGACTTTGGAGGAGAGGGACATCACATCCTGCCCTTTACTGCCGCTGCCCAGGATGACTGCGACCAACTCACCATCCAATAAGGCTTCAACACCCCTCTCTTTCAGCTTCTCCCTCGGGCGGCTGAATTCAGGCAGATCTCTGATCCGTTTCATCTCTTAACACTTTTAAGCAGTCTTCGATCTGGCTTTGAGAATCTTTGATGATCGCCATCAACTCGTCTGGCGTGCGCTTGTCTGAAGTATCCGGTGCGTTCTCATTGGTTGCCTTCAGATCGTACTTCTTCTCCTTGATATCGTCAATCGAGACATATCGGCTTCGTTCGCTGAATCTTCCGGGATCGTCAGGGCCAAGAGCCAGTCTCTCAAAGTTTGATTAATTTCACTGCTTTATCCCTGGCGGCTTGCGAATTGATGACTTTACCGTTTTTCGTCGTTCTTTTTTGCCATATTCTTAACAACACTAGTGTCACGTCAACACTCAAT
>DAOG01000026.1 GCA_002501765.1 Methanosaeta sp. UBA204 | reverse complement strand
CACGAGATATGGCCTGTAAACCTGAGCGCCGCCCGGAGCATGGATTACATCGGAAAAGGCATATCAGACCGTGAGGTCTTCGGCAACAACTTCGACTATGTAGGCACTTCGTATCTTTACACCACCGATCTCAGAAAGGATCGGTCCTGCATGCTCGACCTTAAGGAGACCTGGTCCGTGGGCAATGTAACCGACGATCCCGAGGAGGTACCCCTTATCATACCGTACCGGTTCCTGCCTGCAAAACGTACCGACTACAGGATAGAATCACGTTCTACCGGTCTGGTTGATTTGAGGTACGGTCAGGTGACAGATCACACCATGCTCAATGAAGGCGAGGAGGTCTATGCGGGCACGTTCGAGATCAGCAGACGGATATCTATGGAGTCGCCCCTCAGGAACGAGACCCTGGACGATGTGGACTGGTTGAGTTGTTGTCTAGATGGGACGAGCAACGTCAGATGGCCCTGGTATGAGGATGACGAATGCATCTTCGGTGAATGATATGATGATGCGTTATTTATTACCGGTGATATTTCTCTGCTACCTGCTCGGTGCGAGAGGTGGAGACCTGGTATCGATCGGCTATGATGACGGCATCGCCGACGATGGGTTGTGGGTAGACAACGGCCGCGGTCATGCCGTACTTTTCAAGGCACCCTCTAACAACTGGACCCTCTCCAAGGTAGGAATCAATGGCAAGCTGAACCCCCAGATGGATCAGGGTCTCTTCGTCCTCGAGATATGGGATCAGGATCTCAATCTTGTGTACAGCAGAGCAGACAACCCGGGATCCTATTTTGGCCCCGAGATGAGGTGGGTGGTGATAGACGTTCCCGACCTGTACGTCTCGGGCGACTTTTACGTCTGTCTCTTCGAGTTCTCCAACGTCTACCTGGGGGCGGATCTGAGTGAGCGCTCATCCCGAAGGTCTCTGGTGGTTTCCAGAAACCCCAACAAGATAGATAATTGGGATCTCCACTATCCTCAGAACAGTACCGACTGGATGATATCGGTTCTGGGATATTCACCTGCACCAGAGGTTGGTATCTTCGTCGCATCCGGGGAAGATGGCGTGGTCGTCGAGGTGGAGGCGGCAGACGCCGATGGTAACCTGGCCGATGCCACCATCTATGTCATAGATGAAGAAAAAGAGGAGGTCGTCTGGGTCGAGCAGATGTCGATCGAAGGGGAGCAAGCGAACTTGACCTTTATCTGGCCCCGCCAGGAGTTCATGGTGACGAACGGGACCGATTCCATAGGCCCGATCTTTGCGGCCAATACCATGGGCTTAAATGGATCGTCTTATCAGGCATTCTCGGCGATGAATATCATCAGGCTGAGTCCCGACCTTCCCAACATAACCGGGGCGGCTTACTTCGATCAGGAGGGCAAGCTGCACGCGTTGATCGACGTCTTCGGGAAGACCCATTATCTATCCGCAGAAATGCTGAAGGTAGTCAAGCCGGAGGCATCGTATGGCCAATACCGAAAGGATACCATAACAACACAGGAAAGGGTGACATCGTTGCGGTTCTTCCGGCTGAGCCCCGACGGTGGTCTCTCGCTCTACGATCCACTGGTACTGGCCAGGTCGCCGGTTCATCATCATGGTTTGCAGCTGGAAATGGTGGCGGCGAGTCCAGGGAGCTATATCATAGAGGTGGACGTGAGCGATTCTGCCGGGAACCGGGTCAGCAGGTTCTCCGAAGGTGTGAACATCTCCTGAAGCTTATGTCGTGCCCACGGGCAGCTTCGGGATTCCCAGTCCCGTGAGACAGTCGTCACCGTCGAGTATATCCAGGTAATAGGATCCGGGGCTCGTTAGGAGGGGATATACGTCGTAGTACTCATGACCTCGGTGGTCGTTAACCTCCGACTGGTAGTTTTTGGTGTTCGACGTTATCTTCACCTTCACAACATCGTTCTGCTTGGCGTAGCCTTCCATGATAGCCCTGATATCGTTGGCACTCGCGCCGTGGCACCGGTTCTCGGACCAGACCTTAGCTGCCGTCCCTGCGATGTAAGGCGTGGCCATGCTGGTACCGGTCTTCTATCCTCATCACGAGGTCCGGGTGGAGTGTATCTGTACCGGTATCGATTATGGCCACGTCAATGCCGCGACCGCCACTGGTTCTGGTCAATGCACTGTTGTTGTACATCATCTTGACCCCCCTGGGGACCCGTTCGGCGGGGAGTGAGATGCTGTAAGGTCGACTTCCCAGAAGTCTTCTTTCTTGTAGGCGGTGGTGGTTATGTCGGTGGCTCTGAATACCTTGGTATAAGGATCGACTGACGCATATCCTCCGATGTACGCCCAGTCGTTGGCACTATCGTTCCATATCTTTTCATCCAGCTGGAGATTAGACAGGGAAGTATTTTATACAGTGATGTACTCAGGTTGAGATATGCAGAGGGCGGTGATCACTGCAAAGGGCGATGTCCAGCGTGTTGGCTACAGGGATACAGTCCAGAAGATCGCCAGAGATCTGGAGATCACCGGTTGTATCCAGAATATAGAGCCGTATGATGTCAGGATGATCGCCGAGGGTTATGAGAAGAGACTAAAGCAGTTCATAGAGGCGATAAAAACAGAGAGATACCCGATCTTCGTCAAGGATCTGGGCGTCGAATGGAGAGATGCAACCGCTGAGTTTGAGTACTTCAAGATAATCAGGGGGGACTGGACAGAGGAACTGTTCGAGAGGGTTGATGTTGCGGGAGCGTTGCTGTATCGAAGCGTGGAGCTTGGCGAGAAGAACATCAAACTCGGCAAGGAGAACATAGTCATCGGGAGGAAGATGCTCGAAAAGCAGGATATGATGATCGAGAAGCAGGATACGATGATCGAAGAGGTTCGTGGGGTCAGATACGA
>DAOG01000039.1 GCA_002501765.1 Methanosaeta sp. UBA204 | reverse complement strand
AGTCCCCGATAGTGGTTTAGGTGCTTGAGTAGTTACTGTTACACATTGTATACAGCCAGAAGCGATATAAACTCTGGTCGCCTGACATATTTACATAAGGGTCTTTTGGAGGTCTTACAATTAAGATAGCTATCTCAGGAAAGGGTGGTGTAGGCAAGACCACCCTGGCAGGTACTCTGGCTCGCCTCTTCGCCCGGGACGGGTACAACGTCGTGGCCATAGACGCTGATCCGGACATGAACCTGGCCTCGGCACTGGGTGCGGAGGAGAACCCCAAACCCATCACCGCCTACAAGGATATGGTGGCCGCGCGAGCAAGTGCCGAGTTCGGGATGTTCAAGCTCAACCCCAAGGTGGACGACGTTGTGGAGATGTGCGGTTGTGTGGGTCCCGACGGGGTGAAGTTCGTGGTGATGGGTACGGTGGATACCGGCGGAAGCGGCTGCATGTGCCCGGAGACCGCCTTTCTCCGCGCTCTTCTGAGACATGTCATCCTGCGAGAGAAGGACCTGGTCATCATGGACATGGAGGCCGGGATCGAACACCTGGGCCGGGGTACCACCAGGGGCGTAGACGTCATGATAGCCGTGGTAGAGCCGGGTCTTCGTTCGGTAGATACCCTGGAGCGGATCAAGAAGCTGAGCGAGGATCTGGGCATCGAGAGGATCATGGCGGTGATCAGCAAGGCTCCTGAAGATCCCAAGATCATCAAGGATAAGCTCGCAGAGATGAATGTGCCCATACTGGGAACCATACCCTATGACACGAACCTGATAGAGGCAGACCTATCTGGCAAATCTCCCCTGGACGTAGGCGGTCCCGGTGTCGAGGCCATGAAAGACATCAAGGAGAGGCTGGTGGAACTCTTTGGGGACGTGGCCGAAGAAGAGGCGGGGGCCGCCTAAAACCGCACCATCTCTTCGATATCATCTCAGCTCCATCTCGCCCAGTTTCAGCCCGCTTTCCACTACCGACCCCACAATTTTGGCACCGTCTGTCATCTTGCAGGCATCCTCGGCCTCATCTTCCGGCAAGACGACGACCCACCCCATCCCCATGTTGAAGGTCCTGTACATCTCGTCGTCGTCTACGTTTCCTTCCTCCTGAAGGAACAGAAAGACGGGCTGGGGCTCCAGAGGATCGGTTATCTCGAACCCATAACCGGTGATCCTGTGGAGCTTCAGAAGCCCGCTGCCTGTGATATGAGCGAAGCCGTGGACGTCGAACCTATCGATCAGGTCCAGGGCTTCCATGTAGATCCTGGTGGGCTCCAGCAGCTCTTCTCCGATGGTACGACCGGACCCGGGCATCCTGTCGAAGTACGAATAGCCAGACTCCTCGACGATCCGCCTGGCCAGGGTGTAACCGTTGCTGTGCAGACCAGAGCTGGGCAGTCCCAAAACGGCGTCGTCCTTCCTGATCCGCTCACCGGTGATTATCTTCTCCTTATCCACCATGCCGATACAGGTGCCTGCCAGGTCGAACCCCCTTATGATCTCTGGCAGGGATGCCGTCTCACCGCCCACGATGGATAGGTTGGAGATCTCCGCACCCTTCTCCAGGCCCACCGCGATCTGGGCTGTCATCTCCGGGTCGACCTTCTCCAGAGCCAGGTAGTCCACGAAGGCCAGGGGCTCGGCGCCTATGGCCAGCAGGTCGTTTACGTTCATGGCCATGCAGTCTATGCCCACAGTATTCCATTTTTTCAAGGCGTTGGCGATCAGGACCTTGCTCCCCACCCCGTCGGTGGTCATGGCGAGGGCGAAGTTGCCCATGTCTATCAGACCAGCGTAGTGACCGATATTGGTAAGCGGTCTGCCGAAGCCTTTCCTCTTGCTGGTCATTACCCTCTTCATGGCGGAGATGGCCTTTTCTTCCATCCTGATGTCCACACCTGACTTAGCGTAGGTGAGCTTCTTCATGTTTCTTCTCCGTCGAGTCCGAACTCTTTGTGCAGCTCCTGCGCAGCTCTCTTCGCGTCCTCGGCACTCACCACGAAGGATATGTTGTGCTCGCTGGATCCCTGGCTGATCATGACCACATTTACCTTCGCCCGGCCCATGGCACCGAAAACCCTGCCGGCCACTCCGGGCGTTCCTGCCATACCCGCACCCACCACCGCCATGGTGCAGACGTTTCTGTTGTGGGATATGTCCCGGACCACGTCGGTGGGAAACTCTGCCCTAAGAGCTATCTCCGCAACATCGAGCTGAGGATCTTTCACCACGATCGATATGTTCGCTTCCGAAGATCCCTGGCTGATCATGACGATGTTCACCCCGGCATCGGCCAGGGCACTAAACGCCCGGGCCGCGACTCCTCGCGTACCTATCATCCCTGCGCCGGATATGTTCAAGAGGGCCGCGTTCTCGGAGACGGTCACCGCCTTGATCACCCCTTCCGTGGGCACGTCGTCTTTGACGATCAAAGTACCGGGATAGTCCGGATCGAAGGTGCATTTCACCCTCACAGGGATGCCGTTTCTGATGGCAGGCTCGATGGCACGTGGATGGAGGACCTTAGCCCCAAAGTAGGACATCTCCATGGCCTCCCTGTAGGAGATGAGAGGTATATTCTTGGCCCGGGGTACTATCCTGGGATCTGTGGTGAGGACTCCGGAGGTCTCTTTCCAGAACCATATCTCGTCCGCCCCGATGGCCGCCCCGATTATCGACGCGGTGAAGTCGGAGCCGCCCCGCCCCAGGGTGGTGATATTTCCTGCCTCGTCTTCTGCGATGAAACCGGCCACCACCGGTACGCCCTCTATGGGCATCAGCCTCTGATTGATGAGCTCATAGGTCTTCTCCAGGGGTCTCGCGCTACCGTGCGGGCCGGTGGTGATGATACCGGCCTCTCCGCCGGTGTAATACCTGGACACCAGGCCCATGTCTCTCAAGACGCCGGAGAGGATGGGTGCAGCCATCTGCTCGCCGTGGCTGGATATGTAGTCTATCGATCTTGGGGTGAGCTCGCCCAGATAACAGATGCCTGTGTAGGCCTTCTCCAGCTCGCTGAGCTTCTGGGAGGTGATCCTGATCACCTCTTTTACGATCAAGGGGTCTTTGATAGCCTCCATGGCAGCCTGGTTGTGCCTCTTGCTCAGCCTGTCCACGAAGACTGTCACGTCTTCCACCTTCCCTCTACGGGCAGAAGCCCTGGCGCACTCCAGAAGTTCGTCGGTAACACCCACCAGCGCAGAAGTCACCAGGACGATCTCGTTCTTCTCGCTCAAGCTCTTGACCAGCCTGCCCACACCTCTGATCTTTGTACCGTCGGCCACCGAGGATCCACCAAACTTCATCACCAAGCGTGCCATTGCAAAAACCCTGTGACCATCCCATCCCATCGATATAAGCTTTACTCATAATATTGTTGGATGTGAATATATTGTGCATTATCTGGATGCACCAGGGCAGAAACCGGTGGTAGAGACCTTCTCGTAGAGGTCCGAAGGCTTATATAGGTGAAGGAAGATGGATGCGAGAACTTTGGAGATTATATATTCATTTCAAACTTCGTGAGGCGTGATATGGGCAAGAGGAAGAAGATGGCAGAGCGTGTAAAGACGCTGATGGACAAGCCCGAGAAGATCAGAAACATTGGAATTGTTGCACATATCGATCACGGCAAGACTACCCTGTCCGATAACCTGCTTGCAGGAGCGGGCATGATATCGATGGAGCTGGCCGGTAAGCAGCTCTTTATGGATTTTGATGAGCTGGAGCAGGCCAGAGGGATCACCATAGACTCTGCCAACGTTTCCATGGTCCACGAATATAAGGGCGACGAGTACCTCATCAATATGATCGATACTCCGGGTCACGTCGACTTTGGTGGTGACGTCACCAGGGCGATGCGGGCTGTGGATGGCGCTGTGGTTGTGGTAGACGCTGTCGAGGGAGCGATGCCCCAGACCGAGACGGTCTTGAGGCAGGCTCTGAAAGAGAATGTGAATCCTGTTCTCTTTGTCAACAAGGTCGACCGGCTCATCAACGAGCTCAAGGTGGACAAGCAGGAGATGCAGATCCGCCTGGGTGCACTGATCGACAACATAAACAAGCTGATCAGGTCCATGAATGAGGAGAAGTACAAGGCAGGATGGAAGCTCGATGCCGCCAAAGGCAGTGTCGCTTTCGGATCTGCACTGTACAACTGGGCCATCAGCGTTCCCCAGATGCGGGGCACCGGCGTGGGGTTCGGGGAAGTTTTCGATTACTGTCGGAACGGAGACATGAAGACCCTGGCCCAGAAATGTCCTCTTTACGTAGCGGTCAACGACATGGTCATCCGCTTCCTTCCAAGTCCTCTAGAGGCCCAGGAGAGGCGTGTCAAGGTAATCTGGCATGGCGACGAGAACAGCAAGGTTGCCAAGTCTATGAACGAGTGCGATCCCAGCGGTCCGGTGGCTTTCATGGTCACCGACATCTCGCTCGATCCTCATGCAGGTGAGGTGGCCACGGGTAGGCTCTTCTCTGGTTCGCTGGAGCGAGGCATGGAGCTGAACATCTCAGGCAGCGCCAAGAAAAACAGGGTCCAGCAGACGGGCATCTTCATGGGTGCCGATCGGATTGAGGTAGAAAAGATTCCCGCCGGAAATATAGCCGCAGTGACAGGCCTAAGAGACGCTTTCGTGGGTTCTACGGTAACTTCCGATCCCGAGATGGTGCCCTTCGAGGACATAAAACATGTGAGCGAGCCGGTGGTCACCGTAGCCGTAGAAGCCAAGAATACTCGCGACCTTCCCAAGCTGATAGAGGTGTTGAGACAGGTGGCCAAAGAAGATCCCACGCTGGCCATCACCATCAACGAAGAGACCGGGGAGCATCTAATGTCCGGTATGGGCGAACTTCACCTGGAGATCGTCGCCTACCGGATCCAGAGGGACAAAGGCGTAGAGATCACCACCTCGCCGCCGATCGTGGTCTACAGAGAGTCGGTCACGGGCAAGACCCCTCACGAAGTAGAAGGCAAGTCGCCCAACCACCACAACCGGTTCTACATCGAGGTCGAGCCTCTGGAACTCGATATTGTCGACGCTATCAAGGGAGGTGAGTTCTCCATGACGATGCAGGAGGTGGACCGCAGACAGGTCCTGATGGAGAAGGGCATGGTGAAGGGCGAGGCCAAGAGCATTGTGGCCGTCTCCGGGTCCAACGTATTCCTGAACATGACCAAGGGGATCCAGTATCTCCGGGAGACGATGGAGCTCATCCTGGAAGGATTCGAGGAGGCCACCAAGAAAGGCCCCATCACCAGAGAGCCTTCTCAGGGGATCAAGGTCAAGCTCATGGACGTGAAGCTCCACGAGGATGCCATACACCGTGGCCCGGCTCAGGTCATCCCGGCGGTCAGGCAGGCGGTTCAGGCGGGTATACTCATGGCCAACCCCGTCCTGTTAGAACCGTTCCAGAACGTCTATATACAGGTGCCTCAGGACCATATGGGCGGCGCCATGTCGGAGATCCAGGGACGCAGGGGTGTCATCCTCAGCATGGATACCGAGGGCGACATGATCATCCTCAAGGCGAAGGTGCCTGTGGCGGACCTCTTCGGCTTCGCCGGAGATATCAGAGGAGCCACGGAAGGCAGGGCCCTGTGGAGCACAGAGTTCGCCGGGTTCGAGCCCGTCCCGGTATCGGCGATGAAAGAGACGGTGCGCCAGATCCGCACCCGCAAGGGTCTAAAGCCAGATATGCCTACACCTGGCGATTACCTGAAGGCTTAAGGCCTTCGTTGAAAAGATTTAAAACTGATAGAGGAATATGCCAAGATGAGAGCTAACCGGAGGAGATGAAAGATGGCACAAACGAAGCCACATATGAATCTAGCGGTCATCGGACACGTCGACCATGGTAAGTCCACTCTAGTGGGCCGACTGTTGCTCGATACGGGAGCCATTTCTCCACACGTTATTGAGCAGTTCAAGAAAGAGGCCGAGGCCAAGGGTAAGGGCAGTTTCGAGTTTGCGTGGGTCATGGATAGCCTCAAAGAGGAGCGAGAAAGAGGCGTGACCATAGATATCGCCCACCAGAGGTTCGATACGGACAAGTATTACTTCACCATAGTGGACTGTCCGGGCCACAGAGACTTCATCAAGAACATGATCACCGGAGCCAGCCAGGCAGACGCCGCGGTCCTGGTGGTGGCAGCACCTGACGGTGTTATGGCCCAGACGAAAGAGCACGTTTTCCTCTCCAGGACCCTGGGGATCAACCAGCTCATAATCGCCATAAACAAGATGGACGCATCCAATTACAGCGAGGAGAGGTTCAACGAGGTCAAAGATGAGGTCGGCAAGCTGCTCGGGATGGTAGGATATAAGGTAGACGAGATACCCTTCATACCGGTCTCCGCTTTTGTAGGAGACAACGTGGTCGAGAGGGGTGACAAACTGTCCTGGTACAAAGGACCGACTGTCTTGCAGTCTCTGGACGACCTGAAAGAACCGGAGAAGCCGACCAAGCTGCCTCTCAGGCTGCCTGTACAGGACGTCTACACCATCTCTGGTGTGGGAACCGTTCCTGTGGGCCGTGTCGAGACCGGCGTGATCAAGAAGGGCGACACGATAATCTTCGAGCCCGCGGGTATCACCGGCGAGGTCAAGTCGATCGAGATGCACCACGAGGAGTACGAAGAGGCTCTGCCCGGTGACAACATCGGCTGGAACGTAAGAGGTGTGGGCAGAAAGGATATCAGGAGAGGCGATGTTTGCGGCCATCCCGACTCGCCGCCCACGGTGGTCAAGGAGTTTACTGCCCAGATCGTGGTCCTGCAACATCCCAGTGCCATATCTGTAGGGTACACCCCTGTCTTCCATTGCCACACCTCTCAGATAGCCTGCACCCTGACCGAGCTGAAGGCCAAGCTCGACCCCAGGACCGGTGCCGTGAAGGAGAAGGATCCCGCCTTTATCAAGGCTGGCGACGCCGCCATAGTCACCGTGGTTCCCACGAGGCCCATGGTAATCGAGAAGGTAAAGGAGATTCCTCAGATGGGCAGGTTTGCCATCCGAGATATGGGTCAGACGATCGCTGCGGGCATGTGCATGGAGACGACACCCCGCTAACTCAAAATTTACCGGTGTTTAAAGTATGCAGAAAGCTAGGATACGACTTTCCGGGACGGACCCCCAGACCCTGGACGATATATGTGGTCAGGTCAAGGGGATCGCCCAGCGAACGGGCGTGCATATGGCAGGCCCGATACCGTTGCCCACCAAGAGGATGGTGGTCCCCACCAGGAAGAGCCCCGACGGCGAGGGGACCGCTACCTGGGACCACTGGGAGATGAGAGTGCATAAGCGCCTGATAGATCTGGACGCAGATGAGCGTGCCCTCAGACAGCTCATGCGCATACACGTACCCAAGAACGTCAACATAGAGATCGTTCTCGAAAGCTAGCTGGGCTCGTAGTATAGTCTGGATAACACGGGGGCCTCCGGTGCCTAATTCGAGGCGGAGATAGCCCTCATCCCGGGTTCAAATCCCGGCGAGTCCGCTACTATTTTTATAACTACTCAGGTATGTTGATTGG
>DAOG01000073.1 GCA_002501765.1 Methanosaeta sp. UBA204 | reverse complement strand
TGCTCCTCATGTATATTTTGATAATACCGCCGGTAAATACTCAGGTATGTTGATTTGTCTCCCGATTGCGATCCTGTGCTTTCGGGCAAGAAAATCCTCCCTTCGGTCGGATTTACTTGAGCACATAAAGTTATACTTTATGTACAACAAGAAAAATAACCGCGGAGGGCGCAGAGGAACGCAGAGCATTTAACCATTTATTTTCCCTCCGCGCCCCTCTGCGTACTCTGCGGTTGTATTCCGTGTTTGGTTACAGTATGCCCCATGTCCTGGGTAGTTCCTGCATAGTGAAGTCCTCCGATAGTGTTTTAGATGCCTGAGTAGTTACGTTGAAGGTTACTTGTAGAAGCTCTTCTCCACCTCGCTCACGGAGATGGCGTCTCGTCCTTGATCCCGCAGGTACAAAGCCAGTCTGTTGGCCTTCTCGCCTTCTGGATGGTAGACTATGGTCGCCTCCGGCGAGGCTTCTTCGATCATCTTCATCAGACCCCGGAAGTCGAGATGATCGCTGAGTATGATCCGGGGGTAGGGGAGGTCTTTCCGGCCGGTGAGGACGTACTTCATGCCTCTCATCCGGGGAAGGTTCCAGGGAGTGACTACGTTTATATCGGTGATATCGGTGCCGTTATCTTCTGCGGGCGTGAAGGGGCCGAACTGAGGCATGAGCTCCTGGGTCAGGGCGAGGCTCTGCTCGTCCATCCCGATCTCGTCTCCATATCCCAGACCCCTGATCAGTGCCACCGCCCGCTGAGCCTTCCCGAACGCGTAGGCTCCGAAGGTGGCGCCCGAGTCCACGGCATCGCCGAAGGCGGTTATGTCGTCATCGAATCGGCAGGCAGGATCCCAGGGGTCGCCGTAGTTGGCCTCGGTGACCAGCAGGTCACATGGTGGCAGAGAGCCATGGTTCTTGACGTCCCCGGTGACCAGGATCTTCGTTCCCACATCGTTCTCCCAGAAGAAGGCCACCGAACCTATGGTGTGGCCCGTCGGATAGGTTTCCACAACCTGGTCGCCGACTAAGATACTCTCTCCCACGGAGAAGGTCCTTCCTTTGTACTCCCTGCCGTATCTGATCTCCAGGGCGCGTGCCGTCTCTTCCGAGGCTATCGCCAATGGCGAAAGCATTGCAGATTTGCCGTAGTGGTCGCTGTGGGCGTGGGTGATTAGGTAGGCGTCGGGCTGGAGGCACTTCTTGGGAGATCGGCTGGTATCGATGGAGAACATATGAGAATCGAACCGGAGAGATAGATGCGGCGCGAAATTCCCCCTGCTATTCATCCTCCGCACCGGGGTAATGCCGAGGTCTTCGATCACATCCTCTTGCGTGAAAATCCCTCCCGGATGAAAAGGCGACGGGGAGGGGATAAAAAGTTTGGCATCGTTTGGCGTGTGGCCTTAACTCGTGGAACTCGCTCGTAGACCAACACGATATTGAGCATGTTCAAAAATAGGTCGATTATGCAACTCAAAATCCTTAACCGCTCACCAATGAATTGGTTCTCGGCTATTCTCGTCTATTACCAACCTTACGTTCTACCCTTCCGCAAATCCCATCCTCAGCTCGTAGATGCCGTCCTCGCGCCTCTTCTCGGTGTCGAATCCCATCTTATTGAAGAGCCTGAGCATGGACCTGTTATCGGCAAGAACCTCTGCTGTGAACCCAAGAAGCCCTTGCCTCTTCGCAAGATACGTCAAATAAGACAAGAGCTCCCGGCCGATCCCCTTCCCCTGGTAATCATCCCTCGTCACCAGAGCCACCTCGGCCATGTGCATGTCCCTATTGGGGCTATATTGGCCTACGCCCACGATCTCTTCGATCTCTGTCTCTCGATCTTCGATCACGGCCAAAATAACCATGTCCCTCGTGTAGTCGATCACCACGAATTCCTGCCTCAACTCGTGCGGAACGTTCCTCCTCGTAGAGATGAAACGAGAATACATGCTCTCGTCCGAAAGAGAGTAAAAGAAATCTTTAAGCAAAGGCTCATCGCTGATCTTGACGGGCCTAAGAAATATCTGCAGGCCCAAATACGTGGTCCTGTGAGTCTCCAATGAATCTGGATACTTGCCACCCTTCCCAGGTATGAAGGCCTGATCCTTGTAGATAAGCCCCAATCTCTTCGCTTCAGAGACGAGCCAGGGCCGAAAGTCCGGATGAGCTATGAAGATCAGATCCATCGCCCTCTCCCGGATGTTTTTTCCGTGCAGATAAGCGATCCCGTACTCGGTCACCACATAATGAACATCTCCCCTAGTGAGGGTGACACCAGTTCCTGGAAGAAGTGTTGGAACTATCCTCGAAACCTTTCCTCCTAGGGCCGTGGACGGGAGCACAAGGATTGACTTTCCTCCTGGGGCAAGGACGGACCCTCGCATGAAATCCGCCTCCCCCCCTATCCCGCTGTAGAAGGTCTCTCCCAAAGATTCTGCCGTGGCCTGACCCGTGAGATCGACCTCCATGGCGCTGTTTATGGCGGTCATGCCCTTGAGTTTGGAGATTGTCAAGGGGTTGTTGGTGTAGTCGATGGTCTTGAACTCCACCGAAGGGTTGTCGTGAAGATAATCGTACGTTTCCTTCCTGCCCATGCAGAAAGATGCCACCGTTTTGCCCCGATCGATGGTCTTTCTGGAGTTGTCCACAACGCCACTTTTCATCAGCTCCACGACGCCATCTGTGAGAAGCTCCGTATGCACCCCCAGATGCTTTTTGTTGTGCAGGTGAGTGAGAAGGGCGTTTGGAGCGTAGCCGTGCCCTACCTGGATCGTGGATCCATCCTCCACTATCCTCGCCACATACCCCGCAATCTTCTGGGCAGTATCGCTTATCGGCTCTGGATTGTATTCGATAAGAGGCTCATCGTGGGGCACCAGGAAGTCCACTTCTTCGACGTTTATGAACCCGTCACCATGTATCCTCGGCATGAAGGAATTGACCTGGGCTATGATCAAAGATGCCTTCTCGATCGCGGCTTTGACGATGTCTACGCTTATCCCCAAACTCATGTAACCGTGCACATCTGGTGGGGACGTCTGTATCAGGGCGACATCTATGGGTGTAATCTCCCTGTAGAATAGATCCGGAATCTCTGAGAAGAATATGGGCGTATAGTCTGCAGCGCCTCGATTAACTGCATTTCTGATGCTGTCCCCTACGAAGAAGGAGTCGAGCCTGAAGATCTGCTGCAAGGTCTCGTCGGCATAAGGAGCAATCCCCAAGGTCCAGATGTGGATCAGCTCGGTCTCGAAGATAGCCTTGGGGTCTTTCCTCACGTAATCCACCAAAGACCTGAGCAGGTACTGAGGCTCACCACATGCCGACCCAACGAAGATCCGAGCACCTGGATGAATGTTCCCAAATATCCTCGATTCCGATGAGAACTTCCCTGGCCAGACTTTCTTCATATCGTCGTAATCCACGTCACAAACGTACAACCCCATAAATCTTCACCCCCCGATCGCAACTCATGACCACAACATCGCAACTCATGATCATAACTCATGATCTCACTTAACTGACTCGGCAGTGTGCCGTCTTTTCTGTAATTTTGTGTACCCTGTATCCTTACATATTTATTCTACGTTCATCCTTAAATACCTTCTACCCGCAGTCCATTCTTCATTAATATCCATCAATATCGAGACAGCCAATCACATAAGTGACGTGTCGTTTGGGAAAGCACCAATTACACGACTTCTTCGTTATAATTCTTTATTAATCCTCTCCAACGCTGGCGTATCACCCACCCATTCACGAAAATAATAGGCCTCCGCGCCGCCTGGCCAGCATCGAGAGGAGGAGGTAGAAGGCGGTCTCGGTGAGGATGCAGAAGGCTGCGGGTATGCCAGCCTTGGGGCCGAAGAGGAGGAGCGCCACCGTGGCGGTCAGGCCGAGGTTCTTGAAGGAGCCCAGGAGGGTGTAGGTGATCCTTCGCGAGTAGTCGACGCCCGCCAGAGCTGTTGCCAGGTACACCATCGCACCCAAGAAGAATGTCCGGGCGACCGCTATGAAGGTCACGCCGGGAAGCTCGCCGGTGATGGCATCGCTGTTCAGCCCCACGACTATGTAGGTGACGACGAAGAGCCCGGCGTTGATCGGCAGGACGGGATCGATCTTCAGTCGGTCAATGTGCCTCGATGCCAGTATGGGGAGGGCTATCAGGAGCAGCACGACCTTCACCGTATCCCAGACTCCCACGCCAGCCTTGCTGGTGAAGAAGAATATGATGGCCGGCATCAGAAGCAGCGAGGCCAGGTAGGATAGCGTTTCTGAGTAGAGGGCTAGCCCAACGTCGCCGTCCAGAAGCTTCGCCAGCGGGACTATGGCGACCGCCGGCGGGACCGCGGCCATGACCACGAAGCCCTGGCGGAGAGGCTCCTGCTCCAAGATATAAGAGAGCGCCAGGATGAATCCCGATAGGAGGAGGTAGTTCAGCAAAAACCCGATCACGGCTCTTTTTGGCCTTGGAACCCTGAGGTCGATCCCGGCCATGGAGAAGGCCATCATCATGAAGAGCGCCGGGATTATCAAGAACTCGTACCGGTGGGCGGGACCCGGGATGAAGAAACCCAGAACGACGGCCAGGGTCAGCACGGCGGCGGAATTTCTCAGGAGGTTCATGCGCGATACGCTGTAACTACGCCAGAACGGGGATATAGGTATGCTTCTACATCGGCCGGACGGGTGCACCCTTCCGTGTCGCAGAAGCGAAAGCAGCACCAGCCAGCCGGTCGCTCCTTCCCGTCGCCGAGACCGTGCAGCCTGGAGCGATCGATGAACCTGCACCCCTCGAAGAGCGGTCCTGTGCCGAGTGATCTAAAAATGGCTCCTGGAAAGGTTATATAGGCTCGCAGGATATAGTCTTCTGGATACCCTTGCCGCTCTGGCGGCCAGCATCTCCCACTACGACGAGCAAAATACCCGTTATGTCAAGAGGCGCCTGGCAGACGAGGGTATCGAGATGAGGCTGTGATCCCCACAGGAAAGATGACTTGTGGGAAAGATGGTTTTATGGACTTCTACTATTGGCTAAGAGACCGGTCCGGCCAAGGGGCGCCCGGTCATACAAAAAGAAGGTCCTCACCTGAATGGATATTCAGGTGGATATGAGGTCCTTCAATTTCTGGATGCTCTCCATAGTATGGGCAGACTCCTGTTGCTTCTCCTCCTCGAAGTGCTTTATTATACTGTCTATCTGAGTCTGCAGAGTGTAGACCTTCATGGGTCTGCCTTTGCCTCCTCTCTTGATCTCCTTCTCGTTAACCCACTCGTTCTCGCGGAGGGTGCGCATCGCTATGCTCACCTCGGGCTGTCTCAGGTCGGAACCCATCTCGATCTCTCTCGAAGACGCCTCATCCACGTTTGCTAGGTACGTTATGAGGATGGCAACGTTACGCTGCACGCCCAAGCTCCGCAGAGTTTCGGCGAACTCCAGATCCGTATCATCCAGAACTTTCACTGTGCTCTCTTTCATCCATACCACCGCGTTATTATTTGAATTTTAATCATGGTAAATCTTAATCATATAAATAATTTATTGTAACTATTCAGGCCTATTTCATCCCTCAGACACGGGAGATATTCAGTATTAAATGCTCCAACAAACCAATAAATAGATAACATATAATATCATAAAGAGCACAATGCTTATTATAGACCGTGATCCCGGGCGGGTATTGAAGACAGAGACCGCCGCCATCGGCGCCCCCGCCCCCGCCCTGGAGGTCACGGTCACGGTCTAACCGTTTATGTCGCTGGGTAGTCCACCGGTCAGACACTCTATCCTCTGTTCTGCCCTGTCCAGGCTGGCGTTGCAGACCCTAACCAGAGATACGCCCTGCTCGAAGACCTCCAGGCTCTCCTCCAGGGATAGGTTGCCTTCTTCCAGAACCTGGACGATCTGCTCCAGCTCCTCGAAGGCAGACTCCAGATCGAGCCCATCATCCATAGAATCCATCCATATCACCTCTAACCACGAACTTCCCTGGCCATGACCCTGCAGACCAGTTTACCGTCCTGGAAGACGACCTCTACCTCCTCGCCAAGCCGGGCGTCTGCTGCCCTGGCGATCAGACCTTCTTCTGACCTGACCATGGTATATCCTCGGAACAGGGTGGCCAGGGGGCTCACCGAGGATAGTCGTCCCTCTTTTGTCACCAGGTCGGCATGGAGTTGTTTCCATCTTTGCCACATGGCAGAGACGAGATGTTCGGAAGCCCTATCCAGTCGCTGCCTCTGCTCCCTGAGCAGACCCTTCATCATCCGGCCGGATAGGCGCTTCTCCAGATAGACGAGACGGTCTTGTCTCCGTTCCAGGCTGGCAGCCAAGGCCCGGGCCATCCGGCCCTCGGTCTTGATCAGGTCCTCCCTGATCAAGGATAGGTCCGGCCTCACCAGCTCCGCCGCGGCCGACGGCGTGGGGGCCCTCTCGTCCGCCACGAAATCGACGAGGGTTACGTCAGTCTCATGACCTACCGCGGTGACCACGGGAGAGTCCGACTGGGATACCGCCCGGGCCACCATCTCGGTATTGAAGGGCCAGAGGTCTTCCGCAGACCCGCCGCCCCGGCAGACTATCGTCACATCCACCTTTCCCCTGAGATCTCTGATGGCGGCAGCGATGGACTCTGAAGCCGAGTCTCCCTGCACCTGGGCCGGAGATAAGACTATCTTGGCCGGATAGGGGCCGAGGACCCGGAGCACGTCCCTGAGGGCTGCACCGTCCGGCGAAGTCACCACACCGATCCTGCGCGGATAGGGGGGAAGCCGCCTCTTCCGGTCCTGGTCGAATAACCCTTCGGCAGCGAGCTTCTTCTTCAGCATCTCCAGCTCCTGGTGTTTGCTGCCAATACCGGAATCGAGCCTTACCGCCCTGACCAGGATCTGGACCTGACCCCGGGGCCGGTAGAACTCCAGATCTCCGAAGACCAGGACGTTCAGTCCGTCCTTCAGGTCGAACCTCAGGCTCCGACCGTGGTTCCGGAAGAGAACACAAGATATCCGGGACTCTTTGTCCCTTAGGGTGAAATAACGATGACCGGAACGGTGGTTCACCACATCCGAGAGTTCGCCCCGGGCCCAGAGGTCGCAGAGACGCCCGTCGGTGACCAGACGGTCTCGGATCCGGGCGTTCAGCTCGCTCACCTCGAATACGCGGTTCAAAGTAGATCAAGACCGTACCGCACCATATTTAAAAGGTATGAACCGGCTATAAATGGGTGAAATAGGTGTGAGCGGGTAGGGGAGTGGGGGTTAGTAAAAACGAGTATACCCGCTCGTATATTCAGTATCTATTTGATTGCATATATAGTTTTCCACCGATCATTCCAAGACAATTTTTACATATTTCGTCTTCTGGCACAATTGCCGGCGACGTTCGCGGCGAAGGCTCCTGCCACGAAACCTGCATCGATGTTCACCACCACCATGACCGAACAGGACTGGAGCATGGAGAGAAGCGCGGCCTGGCCCTCGCCTCCCGCGCCGTAGCCCGTGGATACCGGCAGTCCTATCACGGGGACCTCCACCAGGCCGGCCACCACCGTCGGCAAGGTGCCTTCCCGACCGGCCGCTACCACCAAGGCGTCTGCGTCCATGACCTTCTCCAGGGAAGGGAAGAGCCTGTGGATACCGGCCACGCCCAGATCGTACTCGGTCACCACCTCGCATCCCATCACCTCGGCGGTGACTCTTGCTTCCTCTGCTACCGGTATATCTGCTGTTCCTGCGGAAAGTACCCCCACCTTGCCTCCTGACATTTGTACCTTCTTCGAGCTTAGCACCACCATCCTGGCCCTCTCCTCCCACCTGAACCCGGCTCCATGAGGAAGGTCGAGTTCCCGGAGGACCTGGAGCTGGGGGTCGGTGACGCGGGTGATGAGCGCCAGACCCGCCGCATCCAGCTGGGTGAGAACGATCCTGGCCAGGTCGGCCTCCTCCTTGCCTTCCGCCAAGATGGCCTCGGGAATGCCGGTCCGGTCGGCCCTGTGATGGTCTATCTTTGCCATCTCGCCCACAGACCTGTAGCTGACGAGCCTGATCTGGCGTAGAACCTCGTCCAGGGCGACCTCGCCCCGACCGTAGCTTTCCAGAAGGTCTCTCAGGTCGACTGACACAATAAGAGGACTCATCACCACAGCATAAAGGGTTTATCCTGGAGTAGACCTCTAACAAGCAGATGAGAACCAACATCGACCTCCACATTCACTCCCGGTATTCTGCAGCCACCTCCAAGAGGATGGACCTTCCCACCATCGCCAGGGAAGGAGCTCGGAAAGGCATAAAGATCGTTGCCACCGGCGACTGCCTCCACCCCAGGTGGATATCGGAGGTGAGACGGCTTCACGAGCGAGACGGCCTGTTCTTTCTCGATGATACCGGTTTCGTTCTGACCACCGAGGTGGAGGACTCAAAAAGGGTACACCATCTGATACTGGTCCCGGATCTTTCCAAAGCCACGGAGCTGAGAGAGGCGTTATCGTCCCGGTCCGCCAACCTGGAGACCGATGGTAGGCCCTCTCTGCGCATGACCCCCCTTGAGATCGCAGACGCAGCTCTGGATGCGGGTTGCATGATAGGGCCTGCCCACGCCTTCACCCCCTGGACGGGCATGTATGCCCATTACTCCTCGCTCGGAGATTGTTACGGCGACCTGGCAGGAAAGGTTCTCTATGTCGAGCTGGGGCTGAGCGCCGACTCAGATTATGCGGACAGGATACCGGAGCTGAGAGAGAAGACCTTCCTGACCAACTCCGACGCCCACTCGCCCTGGTCCGATAAGCTGGGCCGGGAGTTCAACCAGATGGAGCTGGAGGATCTCAGCTTCGAGGAGCTGAAGAAGGCCGTCGGGCGCGAAGGTGGCCGGGGTCCAATTCTCAATGTGGGCTTCTACCCGGATGAAGGAAAGTATAACAGGACCGCTTGCACCCGATGTTATCGCCAGTATTCTCCAGAGGAGATGAAGGATCGGGCGGGCCGGTGCGAGTGTGGAGGACGCATAAAGCTAGGGGTGAAAGACAGGGTGGAGATGCTGGGCGATCCTGAGCCGGTCCACTTTGATCACCGCCCGCCTTATCTACATCTCATACCGCTGGCGGAGATAATTGCCATGGCTATCGGTCACAAGAGCGCCCACACCGCCGGGGTGCAGAAGAGATGGAACAAGCTTATCGCAGGAAAGAGCGAGATCGAGGTCCTGGTAGAGGCCGACCTCTCGGAGCTGAAGACCGAGGAGAGGGTGACCGAAGCCATCCGGGCCTTCCGGTCGGGAGATGTGGTGGTGAAGCCGGGCGGTGGCGGGAGGTACGGCACGATCTCGCTGCCCGATCACGTGCGTTCGAAGAACGAAAAAAGCAGGTCCCAGCGGTCGCTCATCGATTTTTGAAAAATATAGAAGAGCTGACGTCCTTTGGGATGCCAGGTTACATTCATGGTCACAGACTGCATCTATAACCACAATCTTGGACTATCTGGTTTCGATGCTAACGATTCAACAAATCCTTCAGATTGAAATGTTCATATCCACCATACTGCGCCGGGAAGTCCTTTATTGCCAACCAAATATCGCCGGTTTCAGGATAAGCCACGAGACTCCACATATTTGGCTATGTGGGCCTTAAAATCACCCAACGGATCCTTCGCCTTATATGCAAAATCAGGATACAACGCACATATGGTGCAGAGGATGTTATTAGTCCAAGAAGGAAGATGCTTTGGGCGGGTCATTCTCGTATAAGGATCGTAGCGGTCAGTTAATATTTTTATGGCATTTTCGGGAGTTATATCTCCGTAATATTGGTGGATCAACTGTCCATATCGTTCAAAACGGCTGGGAGCTTGAACGTAAAAGTTGTATGGGTTTTTGAGGCTGTTCTGCCAGCGCTCCACGGTAGATATGTCCTCTAGTTCGTTCACAATGACCTGATCTGCAACCATGTCATACCCCGAATAGCCCATCCAGCCGGAATAGCAGTTGGAATGGTTGGTTTGCCATATGGCTCTTATTTCGGGCATGGGATGACGAACAGAAACCACTTTGGAGCACGTTTCAACAACTGCCGCCTTTTTGGCTTTTGCATCTGCCACGTGGTATGCGATGCCTGCACAATGGGGGTGATCTTGAAAAGTTTTTATGGCATCATCTACCGTGCTCGCATGAGTAAGCAACAGGCGGGTAAATATTGCAATACCGCACCCCTCCATACTCTCATATTGCATGGAGCTCAGTTGCGTCATCATCTCGAAACCGTCTTCATTTACGCCGCCATCCAGACCGATCATCCCTGGATAAGTCAAAAAGGCATGACCGAATCCATCGTTCGGGTCGGCTATGACCATCATTCGATTGTCCAATTGCTCAGGCATGTTGAAGTTGTCTTCATTTTTGCCGAAGATCAATTTACCGTCGCCGCCTGCCCATTCATCCCAGGCGCAAAAGCTGCTGCATCCACCACCGGGCAGTCGAGTTGTTATCAAAGGATCCGAACTCTCTTCGCCGTTGCACTGCCAATAATGAGGATGGCAATAGACGCACCACTGATCATAGTTGGTATTCCAAAGCAAGATCTGCTCCAGGGTAACGTCCGATCCAGCATCCTTTGCGCCGTCTGCAATCCCCGCCATTTCTTCTTTGAATTCTATTGGCAGATGAGGTTCGGCCTTTTCTTGTCCTATCCTCAACATTTCTTCTGCCCTTTTGATATCCGAACCCGTTTGCTCGGCGACATAAGCGGCAGTTGCCAAAAGGGTTCTATTTATCATAAGGTCTATTTTATCTGCCAGCAAATAGCCGTGCTGATACCCCATCTCGTACGGTTCGCCTTTGACATGTAAGATCTTGACCCCTTTTTGTTCTTTGAAACGAGCTTTTTTGAGCATTTTGTCCTGTCTCATCTGTTCCCCTCGTTTTTAAAAAATCTTTGACCATGTTCTGTAACTATTTAGTTTACTCTCACCAACTCACATAAAGCTAACCGATCTGGAATGCTCCGATCAGAACGAGTCAGGGTTCTAGGGATGCAGGAATGAACGGATATCCGTATTCGTTTCATCAGAGCATATGCCCAGATATCCGAAAAGTCGAACTTGTTCTTCAAATCTCACTCAAGCTGGTGCATTGCATCCTTGTGTAGGAGCTTATCAACGGTATCGTCGTGTATTTCCTCACCCTGCCGATCATCAGTTTACTTCACAGCTAATTGCTTTAGAGAAGAGATCGGATGAAGTACGAGTAATAATACGATTATCTCAACTGGTGTTAAGACTACCAACACAAAATCGCGAAGAGCCGACAAATTCATAAGACAGATATGGGCTAATAGAAGCACATGAAAAAAATTTGGCCTTTAGAGATGTTGGTTATGGTTCTGGCTCTCTCGGCCACGGGCATCTGTGCCGCTGAGGTCCCAGACCTGGTGGGAAACTGGGCCGGTTCGGGGCCGGGGTATCATGAGGGGACTGGTTACGTTGAAGAGGCGGATTACGTCACCCTGAGCCTCACCATCGTGGAGCAGAAGGATCGCCTTTTTGCCGGGAACATGATCTACCAGGTGAACGGGACTGATGTGGTCGAGGGCTTTTTCGGGGTCTTCGGCGCTGATAACAAAACCTTCCACATCGCCGAGCTCGGCTCGGGCACTGACCTGGGAATGGTCATCTCCGACGACGAGATCGAGCTGATATACATCCAGGACGGCGACCCGGCAGAGAGCAAGCTGGCAGAGATCTTCATCAACAGGCTTTACCGCATAGTGGAATGAACGTAAGTCCTCGGGGGAATGGGCGGTACGGTGTACGCCCGCTCGCCCTACCCTCAGCCGGGTATCTACGTCTATTGTCGTACCACGCCGGAAGGTGCCGCGATCGTCCTCTTCTGGATGCTGCGACTACGTCGCATCTCCCGTTAACTGGAGTTAACGAGACACCCCCTTTTCGCCTTTGTGACCCACATAGGTCCACATGGCATCAAGTTGAACGCGGGTCAGCTTATAGTTCGCAAGCAGTAGAGCTTCTATCTCTTCGGCGTGGTTGGCAGCCTCGCGCAGCCAGTCAATAACCGTCTCTTCCTTAATCCCCTTGACCCGGTGGATGGAA
>DAOG01000006.1 GCA_002501765.1 Methanosaeta sp. UBA204 | reverse complement strand
CGACGAGTTTCTCCCTTCGCGTGCCCCCTACTTTCTGACTCACGCGAAGACGCGAAGACGCGAAGTCCTGATGTTTGTCCACTACCCGTGTGAGGCCTTCCTTGAAGGTCGCTGCACCGAAGTTGATAGCGCCTCACTCCAATGCGACGGAAGAGACTTCTTCCACATTCATCGACGAGTTTCTCCCTTCGCGTCTTCGCGTGAGAGCTTTCCCCCAATGATCTCATCGACGAGTCCCACCCCTTCGCGCCTTCGCGTCATCGCGTGAGAGCTTTCCCCCAATAATCTCATCGACGAGTCCACCCCTTCGCGCCTTCGCGTCTTCGCGTGAGAGCTTTCCCCCAATGATCTCATCGACGACCCCCACCCCCAGACCAATGGCCATCGTTCATTGTGCAGGCGGCATCATGCCCGAGAAGAGAGGCATGGGAAGGGCGTTTCTCGCCTCTTCGGGAAGCTCGATATCTACCGGCTGGTTGTACTCATAATAGAAGGTCGTCTCCTCGGTATCCACGATCATCTCCACGAAGTCCGCTCCTTCGACCGGGAGTCCCAGTGTCTCCGGGGTCAGGGTCAGCTTCATGTGCATCTGGCTCTTCAACGGTAGCTTCGTCTCCTTGGAGAGCCATACCGTCCAGTCCATCTCGCTCTCCTCGTAGAGCTTCGTCAGGTTAATCCCGTAAAGGGGCATGGATCCCATCTCTTCGGCCAGGACCACGGAGAATGTTTCCATGTCGGGAACTATCTTCAGCTCGTAGGTATCCTGACCGTCGATCTTCGCGGACCCAATCACCTCAGCCTCCGAGTGGTTGATTATCTCCATCTGGTTCTTCAGCTGGTCCTGCCGGTCCCACATCTCCGGGGGGATGCCGGTCAGCACGGTCCAGTTCTCATCCAGCTTCATGTAGACGGTGTCTCCCAGCAGATAGGTCTCCCTATCCGTGGTGAGGTTCTCTTTCACATCCTCCGGGCTGGTGGTCGCGGTCATGGTCATCCACATGGACCGGTTTGTGACGTTGGTAAAGATCTCTCCCCGAGAGACCACGTCGAAGGTCGTAGAGCCTGTCTCGTTCACGAGGGTCATGGTCTGGTCCGTCTCCATGGTGGACCTGCTGGTTTTCACCTTCTCCACGGAGTCCATCATCATCATCTTCAGATCGTCTGCGCTCGGCGTCTCTTCGACGCAACCGGCAAAGGCGACGATGATCAAAGCCAGAGCTAGCAGTAATTTCTTCATGTGATCGTTTCAGTTGTCTACGGCCTATTTCACTCTATCGTCTCGTCCTCTGGCGCCTTGCCGACCGTGACGCAGGAGCCCTGGTGAGAGAGACTGAATATCGGGCAGAGGTCTATTAGATGGCCGAAACCGCAACTGAGATCGAATAGGGCTTAGCGAACGTTACGGAACGGTTAAAACGGCTTAGACCATGAACTGAACGCAATCGAACCTTCTGAACGGTTTTTAGGACGGAAAATTCCGCCTTCGTTCGGTTCTACTCTTTTGTATCGTTCGGGAGAAAGAGGTGGTTCCAGGGCGGGTCCGCTGGATGACTCGCCTGCTGGAGGATAGTAAAATGAGATATGTAAAAACGTTGATGGCTCTGACGGTGGCCTGCCTTCTGGTGGCGCCTGCCTTCTCCATGCCATCCGAAAGAGGCGCCCTGAACGCCTATAGGGGATGGGCTTTCTCGCCGGCAGATCTGACGGAGGAAGAGCTGGTGAACATGACCATAGGTGAGCTGAAGGCGCTGAAACAAGAACAGAGAGAAGAGTTCGAGAATATGACCCTCGGTGAGCTGAAAGAATATAGACAGACGCAGAGGGAAGAGAAAGAAAAAGAAAGGAACAACATGACCCTGGGCGAGATGAAGAAACAGAGGCAAAAAGAAAGCAGGATAACCAAAGGAGATGGGATGAACTTCAACAGGGCAAAAGAACCGATTATGGGACCTGGCAGAGCAGAGAGACCGGCCATGGGCCTCGAGATGCTCCTCTTCTCACAGATGGACCTGACAGAGGAAGATCTGGATAACATGACCTTAGGTGAGCTGAGAGAGTATAAGCAGGAGCTGAGGGAAAAGTTCGAGAATATGACCGTGGGCGAGCTGGAAGAGCTGAGATTGGAAGAGAGGGAAAAGCTGGAGAATATGACCATAGGCGAGTTGAGAGAAGAGAGACAGAAAGGGTGCATCTGGCTGGGCCACACGAGCCACGGCTTCGACAAGAACATGAAAAGATACGCCACAGGATATCGTACAGCGATAGGACAGGCGTGATCGCTGATACAACCTCTAAACTGCTAGCGGCATAAATAAGATGCTGCGGCATTTTCCAGGTCCTGGGTTGTAAGATGGCACGGCGCTCTTCAGGCCTCTGACCATCTTATTTACAGCCCATGGACCGATAAGGGTTGTTATGGTGTAAACATGGTTGCCCGTGAAGAGAGGTTATAGTATGATGAAGGTTGTAAGGTTAGCGTCGGTGCTGGTGGCGTTCTGCCTTCTGGCGGCATCGGCCCTCGCCGTCTATGCCGATAAGGGCGTCCCGAACGCCTACGATGGTGAGAGGGTCTCACAGGCGAATATGTTGCGAGATTTGTCCTCACCGCCGATCAGACCAGCCCACGCAGGAAGCGGCTTTGCCCTGGGAACGAACGGGACACATCTCCTCAAAATAGAGGTAGCCCGGGTGAGAGTTCTTCAACCCTCGGTAATAAGACGGCTTCTGGAAGAGAACAGGAGTATCGATGAGATAAAGGCAGAGATCACGAAAGATAAGGGGGTCTTCTTCATCTATCGAGGACATATGCGCCTCGGTGAGGAGCACTACGGGCTGGTGGACGTCAACCTGACCAACGACGGGACGGACACATCTCTGGAGGCAGGTGTGGTGGAGTTCCTCAAGGCGGCGAAGCCCAACGGAAGGGGCGAGATCGTCGGCCATATCAAGATGCGCACCACCAGTCGAGACGGGGCCTGGATAAGCGAGGGCGAGCTGGTGATGAGCCGGGGCAGGTACCTTGGCGATTACAGGGTGCTGCTGGAGATGTCGTACCCTGTGAAAAAAGATGCTGCGAGAGGTCGGAGGTAAGCGAAGGTGGCAAGGCTCACGGATATGCACCTCCTCTTCTTCCTCCTCGTCGTCGTCCTCATCACAACGCCGGTCCAGGGCGACGAGCACACCGACGAGACCGGCCCCGGGCGGCTCCTCCTGGACGTCTACCTGGACGAGGACGGCAAGGCGCTGGTGATAGGTTATGCGGACAACCTGGACGATCTGTCGTTTTTGGAAAGTTCTGAGTACATCTATGATGAAGAGACGAAGGCGCTCTACGTCCTCACAGGTTCGCTGACATCGATGATCGGGGACCGCTGGGAACTGGAACTCGTCACCAGATCTTGCTGGGACGAATACCTGGTGGTGTTTTACCTGCCCCCGGAGATGGTGCTGGAGGCGGTCGACGGATCCGAGGGGCTGGAATACCAGGTTGCCGAGTCAGATGACGCTCTGGCGGTAGACTTCTTGGGATATGATGTGAAGAGGCCGGCGGTCACCATGAGATATTGGCCCGGCTGAGGCGGCAGGCCACGTCCGAAAATAGCCTATTTGTCGCTGAGCATATCAAGTCAGAGCATTTGAGACCGTATACGGCGGTCTCCTGACCGAAAATTTAAAATACTAGTCACTTACTAATAGATAATGGCTCACGCTACCGAGTGAGTCAAGAAGGATATAACTCAAAAAAAGGGGGTGAAAGGAATATGAAGGGAGTAGTAGCATTAGTATTAGCCGTATTTCTTGCGTGTGGTATAGCAGCGGCGACTCCGTGTCTTGAACCACCAGAGCAGTACGAGCAGTTTTGTGAGAACCAGCTGGTCAGCGGAAACGGCGTGATGTATACAGATGTCTCGATAGTGGATAAGCACCTAGCTCTGAATTACTACGAGACTATGAGCAACGTAGGTCAGCCGCCAGCCGACATAGAGATGGACTCTACCTACCTGTACTCGCAGATAGCGATCAATCAGTCACTGCCCTGCAATGAGAGCGATAACACAACTACGCTGAACTTCTACGAGAACACCAAGATGGCCTTCGATGGGCAGCAGGCGGACCCAGGAGCGGCCCCATCGATCTTGAATGGTGAGAAGTATCTAGAATCGAAGGGATTCTACGGCGGCATCGATGCAAACGTACAGGAGTTCTACCAAGTCCAGCAGTTGGAGAAAGACCAGAAAGCGTTCTTCGGCTCAACATGTAACTCGACCATCAAACATACCGTTGGTCTCGACACCGCGAACGCCTTCAACGGGACCTGGGGAACCAGTGCCAACATGCACAAGATCTTCTACAAGGACATAAGTTCTAACGAGTGGTTCTCGGGAGAATTTGAGGTCGCAAAGATGATCAAGTTCCACGAGAAAGCAATGCCACCCAGGCCTTCAGGCAACGGCAACCCGTGCTGTATAATAGACTGCTAAAAAAAAGCAGTCTACAATTTTTAATTTTTAGGGGGTTAGATCATGAAACGATTGCTGATTATGCTAATTCTTCTGACGGTTACAGCGTCTGCGACGGTCGAGGACACGATGACCGGACCCAGCAGCAGTTCCGTCTATCCTTCGGGACCACATCCTACGGGGGTCTGGGGGCCCGGCGGCGTCTTTCCTCCCGAGCCGGATAGACCCGGAACGTTGATCGTCTCGGTCGAACTCATCGGTCCCGAAGACGAGGCCGATCTTCAATATATCACCCCGGGAAAGACGCTAGAGTACATAGTAACCGTCAAGAACCGGGGCCGTTCAGAGGTGGATGCGGAAATCACCATCAACCTCGATCGCTGCAGCCCGGACTGGTTTAGCTGGACCTCGAAGTCTGTCACCATACCACCGGGCGGTGCGGTCTCCGAGGAACTCCTGGTCACGCCGGAGACGAGCGCACTCTCTGGCAAGTACCAGTTCGAGGCTCGGGCCTCTGCTCTGGATTTCAAACCAGGATGGTGCGATGCATATTTCACCATCCAGGGTTACGATTACATCTCCGAGACGGCGATAAGCGGCACAGGCCAGTTCTATCTCGACAAAGATCTCAGGAGCATGGGCACAGGGATCAAGACCAACAAGGATATCGTCCTCAGCGGCAGCGTCGACGCGCTGGTGAAGAACCAATACCTGGTGGAGAAGGCAAAAGGCCGGACCCCCAACTTCCAGGAGTGCGATGCCGTCGATAACTACTTAGCTATCCACCCGGGTGACAGCCTTTCCGGCTCAGAGAAACTGAAGAGCTCCTGGATATTCGGCGGGGTCGGATCCAAGATCACCGAACGTTACAACGTCAGCGAGATGGAGTTTCAGATGCAGGACTACAACCTGCACCTCACAGGCGCCATGAAAAAACGTGCAGCCTTCCAGACCGCAGACAACTTCACCGGATATTTCATGCTCGATGCCAGGCAGGTCATACCCGGCCAGAAGAACATCAAAGAACGAGAAGAGTTCTTCGGCTCCTTCGAGATCCAGAGAAAGCTGATCTTCGAGGGTCCTGACAGACGGATGTTCTATACATGTCCCATGCCGGACTGGCCTTCTTATTCTGGCATAGGACATGGTTGCTAGGACGTTCTGTCCTGGCAGCATCTATTTTTACTTATTTTGTAACTACTCAGGTACCTAAACCACTATCGGGGGACTTCACTATGCAGGAACTACCCGGGACATAGGGCATACTGTAACCAAACACGGAATATAACCACAGAGTACGCAGAGGGGCGCGGAGGGGAAATAAATGGTTAAATGCTCTGTGTTCCTCTGCGCCCTCAGCGGTTATTTTTCTTGTTGTATATAATGTACAACTTTATATGCTCACGTAAA
>DAOG01000124.1 GCA_002501765.1 Methanosaeta sp. UBA204 | reverse complement strand
CCAAGGGATATTGAGCATGTTCGTAATGTGGGGTATATTGAAAGGAAATGTGGATATTCTTAGCAAGATCAAGCGTTCGATAACAGGTTCGATGTCTAGCTTGATTTCATAAAATCAGGCAGATGTTGTGGCTGGTTTTTGGCTTTTCTAGATATTTTGGTTCACATCCGCCCCCGATAACAACTTGATCGTAATTGTTATAAAGCCAAAATGTAGTTGGCTGGTTTTTGGTATGTTTTCATCTTATCTCGGTTTTGGGGGAGATGCTGTCGTGTGGAATTGTAGGACAGCCTCTCTACCAGGGCAAAGAGCTCATCGCCAGCCGGGCCCTGAAGGCCGGCGATAACTTTTCCATCGACGATAGGGTGATGGTTACCGCAGAAAAGATCGAGATGAGAGACTATCTGCTGGACGAGTGTACCGAAGCATGCGCATCGGTCGAACTCATGACGCGAGCCGTCCCAGAGCTCCGGCTATACCTGGTCACGGAGAAAGATTCCTACGAACCGGGCGAGTATATCGATCTCCGGCTCAGCGTTGAGAACACCGGAACGGTGGAGGCGGAGTCCATCAAGGTGGACCTGGTATCGGAACCGCCTTTGGTCTCCGCCCGGTATGCCAGATCGAGCCTGGTTCCCGGCGAGGTCTGGGACGAGGATCTCTCCACCGAGAAGGTCGATCCCATCGAGTTCAGGCAAAAGGCCCCTTACCCGCCCGGTCCCGAGGAGTTCCGGGTGAAGGCCCGTGCTCGATACCTGGACCCGGAGGACGACTTCGGGGAGGCCTGTGGAGAGACCATATTCGACGTATTCGGGCCCATCAAGCTCCACAAGTATCTCGAAGAGACCCAGAACTTCGGAGAAGATTTTTACGTGTACCTGTCTTTGCGCAACAGCGGAAACAAGACCCTGAACGTCGAGGTCACAGATTCTGCCGGACGCGACTTCGAGACAGACTCATCTCTGGAGTGGGACCTGGAGATCCCGTCCGGCAGCTCTGTGGTGATGAGTTACAGGCTCGGTGCCACGAGGCCGGGGGAAGAGCAGACCCTACCTCCCGCGGAGGCGGTCTATTCCATGGAAGGTGTATCTTACAAGGTCCTCTCGGAGAGCCCGGTCATCGACGTGATCGGCCTTCTGGTGGAAACAAATAAGAGAGCCAGCTCTGCCAGGGTTCGGGTGGGCGAGGATGTCGTGGTGACCGTAGAGGCGAAGAACGTCGGAAACCGGAGGACGAAGGTATCTCTGGAAGAGCCCGTTCCCGAGTGGGCAAAGCTGCAGGCAGGTGAGACCCGGGGGTCCTGGGTCCTGATGCCCGAAGAGACCGCCACTTTGGAGTACACCATCTCCTGCAGGAGGGCGGGCAGGTTCAAAGTCCCCGCAACGATAATATGTTACCGCAACGATGACGGCGTTGCCTGTTCGGCAGATTCATCGCCTTTGAGGATAACTGCAGATGAGGCGGACGAGGCCGGCGAGACGCCTGCTGCAGACGATTTACCCTGCGAGGACATCCTGCCAGGCGCCGGCGACCCGGATGAAGAGGACCGGGATACGAGCCTACTCATATGGGCGCTTCCCGTTGTCATCCCGCTCCTCTTTCTGATATTCGATAGATATCCATAGTTCCATATCGGGAATTGATCTGCATGTCAAGAGAAAGCAATATCAAGAGGCCAGGGCCGTCGATCGGGAAAGCAGTGATCCTGATAGCGGTCTTTTTGGCAGTGCTCCTATCCTCCTGGCCCTGGGCGGCCGTCGGCCAGGCTCCCGAAGAGGAGTGGTCGAAGACCTTCGGCGGGGCGGGAGACGATCGAGGCCTATCCCTCTGCGAGGCCGGGGACGATGGTCACATCCTCGTCGGCTACACTTGCTCCAAGGGGGCGGGCAAAAGAGATCTCTGGATGGTAAAGATTGATACCGATGGCAAGCAGGACTGGGAGAAGACTTTCGGTGGGGCGGGCGACGACCTGGGCTGGTCCGTACTGGAAACCGATGACGGTTATGTCATCGCGGGCACGACGGAGATGCCAGGTTCCGGTAACAAGGACGTGTGGCTGATAAAGACCGATCTCGATGGAGACGAGAGGTGGTCGAAGACCTTCGGAGGGCCGGACGACGACTGGGGCGTCTCTCTCGTAGAGGCAGGTGGAGGCGGCTACCTCGTCGTCGGGGTCACCGAGTCTTATGGGTCGGGCAAGATGGACGGCTGGGTCATAAAGACCGATCTCGACGGCAACAAGGACTGGGAGAAGGCCTTCGGGGCGACCGGAGACGACCAGGTCACCAGTGTCCTGAAGACGAGAGACGGAGGTTACATCATCGTGGGGACCACAGAATCTTACGGATCGGGTGGCCAGGACCTCTGGCTGATAAAGATCGACCCCGACGGGGAGACGGTATGGGATAAGACCTTCGGCAAAGGCAACGATGAGGCAGGCTGCTCGGTCCTGGAGACGGAAGACGGCTACATAGTCACTGGGTTCACAGAGTCCCGCGGATCGGGGTCCAGAGACCTCTGGCTGATAGAGACCGATATTGATGGTGGGCAGAGGTGGGATAAGACCTTCGGCGGAGCCGATGACGATGGCGGCTGGTCCATTCAGAAGGCGACAGACGGTTACATCATCGCGGGCTACACAGGGTCCAAGGGTGCCGGTGACCAGGACGCCTGGCTGATAAAGGTCGACCAAAACGGGGAGAAAGTCTGGGACAAGACCTTCGGCGGGCCCGGCTTCGACCTGGCCAGGTCGTTCATGGAGACGAAAGATGGCAGCTACGTCTTGATCGGCTGGACAGAGTCTTCGGGGTCGGGAGGCCAGGACCTCTGGCTGATGAAGGCGGAGACGGCGTAGCCGGTATGAGATCCATGAAGACTGACCATGTATACGAGCCTGCCGAGGATACCTTTCTCCTTCTGAGGGCTGCACTGAAGGAGGTCAGGCCCGCAGACAGCGTCCTGGAGATGGGATGCGGCAGGGGTCTGATATCCCGCGAGTTAACTTCTAAGGCACGCCGGGTTATTGCCACGGACATAAACCCCCATGCCCTTCGGATGGCCCGGAAGATGGGGATTGAAACGGTGCGGGCCGATCTGTTCCGGGGGATAAAAGCCAGGTTCGACCTGATACTCTTCAACCCCCCTTACCTGCCCACCGGGCCCCAAGATAAGCTGGAAGGATGGCTCAACCTCGCCTTCAACGGCGGCGTCTCGGGCAGGGAGACCATAAACCCGTTCATGGAGGATCTGAGAGACCATCTGGCGCCCGGGGGCCGGGCGCTCCTCCTGGTCTCTACACTGAGCGGCCTTATCGAGATTGAAGAGAAGGCAAAAAACGATGGACTGGAGGCGATGATGGTGGCGAGGGAGAAGTACTTTTTCGAAGAGCTGGTCGTGCTCAGGCTGAGGCCTGCCGGTGGTTTCCTGTGAAGGTGACGGTTTGGGCGGTATTCATGTTTCGGGCATGAATTAGCAACTCATGAACGTTTTATCCGGATAATGCCCACTTGCTGTGAGTGCGCCGCCACCTGGTTATCAAAAAATAGTGGCAACAATTTTAAATGTAAAAGGTGCAATACGATAGCTGCAAAACTGGTAAAGAAGCTTAATAGACAGAAAAAGCAATTAGCACCCGAACTTAGTTTGGGGCGTTCTGGAGTAACTTTTGTCTTGCGGTCTGAGAGATGTGTCTAGTGGACAAGTAAATGATACGTTATGTACAATGAAAAACCAGGCGATGTCCTGACCATCAAATAGCTATCCGCCTACCAGAAGATCCCGAAATCAATGCTCTATAAGCTCGTTCGGGAAGGCAAGGTCCCTTCCCAATAAGTAGGACGACACCGGCGCTTTCGGAAGGTGGCCATCGATCGGTGGTTGGAAAAGAGGCTCTGTCTAGAAATCTAGTGAAATCCGAGATTTTGCGATCTGCATATCACCAACTATACCCCATTTTGTAACCAGTCGTATTTTCTGGTCAATCATTTATAATATTTCTATATATAGTTTACTAACACCATCCGACTAGCAAACGATAACAATTCAAATATAAAATAT
>DAOG01000130.1 GCA_002501765.1 Methanosaeta sp. UBA204 | reverse complement strand
TGCTCCTCATGTATATTTTGATAATACCGCCGGTAAATACTCAGGTATGTTGATTTGTCTCCCGATTGCGATCCTGTGCTTTCGGGCAAGAAAATCCTCCCTTCGGTCGGATTTACTTGAGCACATAAAGTTATACTTTATGTACAACAAGAAAAATAACCGCGGAGGGCGCAGAGGAACGCAGAGCATTTAACCATTTATTTTCCCTCCGCGCCCCTCTGCGTACTCTGCGGTTGTATTCCGTGTTTGGTTACAGTATGCCCCATGTATCGGGTAGTTCCTGCATAGTGAAGTCCTCCGATAGTGGTTTAGGTACCTGAGTAGTTACTATCTTTTATCTCTTGGTCTTCCTGGCCATCATTCGATCTTGCGGATATAGTATATCACCACCAGAGAAAAAGGCAGTAGGAGCATCGCCGGAAAGTACGGTGGCGCACAACCCCCCTGAAATCCTTCCATGCTGTTGAACCAGCCTTCGTCCCCACCGGGTATCGACTCGGTGATCCTCGCAAATATGTCACACCCGGCTATTAACCAGATCAGGATGCTGCCCATCATCACCTTCGATAGCTGATGGATCTCAGAGAGGTTTCTGGCGCTGGAGATGTAGAAGAGGCCCGCGAAGAGGACGATAAGCCCTCCCCAGCCACCTCTGAACATATCGCCGGGGACCTCTACGATCCACCAGGAACAGTATTCACCCGATAAGGTTACCATCAGATCTACAAAACCACATGCTAGCGTAACAGCACCCAGCAGGGCAAAGTATACGCTGCCCAACCTCATCTAGGCCACCCCTGCCAGTATTCCTACGAGGTGGACGAACCCGCCGTATACGGTGACCACAACGATGAGCACCGCCAGGCTTCCTAACAGCTCCTTCCAGCCCTCTCTGAGCAACATGACAAAGGTTGCAAGACAGGGGAAGTATATCGATACCAGCACCACGGCAGTTACCATCTGGTACCAGGTCATCTCGATTACGCTGAGCTGCGCCACCGCCAGGTCCTTTCTGAGAAATGCTGCGATCAGGGGGCCGACGGTCGCCTCCGGTATCCCGAACCAGTAGACGAATAGCGGCGAAAGCGTGCAGCTCAACCACTGAATGAAACCTGCGAGGTAGAGGACGTTCACCATCAGCACCCCCAGGAGTACGAAGGGGATCGCGCTGGTGAAGAACTCTCTCATCCTCATCCAGATCTTCAGCGCCACGTTTCTCAATAACGGCTTCTGGTAAGGGGGAACGTCCATCAGGATCTCAGGAGATTTGCCCGGAATGATCCTGTTCAGAACGAAACCTGTGACGAAGTATCCTATCACCAGATAGAGAAGCACCAGCCCCATGGTCTCCGGTATGACTTGTTGCATAATTCCGAGCTGCGCACCACAGGGCACGAAGATTGCGAGAAGCGTCATCATGACGAAGCGTTCCTTCCTCGTCTCTAAGATCCTGGTCGCCGTCACGCCGGGCACGTTGCAGCCCAGAGAGAGGATCGTGGGCACGATCGCGTAGCCGTGCAGCCCTATCTTATGCAGGATCGTATCCACAAGCACCGCCAGTCTCGGCAGGTATCCTACATCTTCCAGCAAGGTGAGCATCAGGTAGAATATGAATATAGCCGGCAGTACGACGCCGACGGCGACGAAGAGACCCGAGGTCAGCATGCCGAAGGCCTCGAGGCAGTTATCTGCTAGAGGATCCCCCACCACTATGTAGTACAACCATTCCCAGGTGTCTGGAAAGTGCAGTTGCCACCAGGGCAGCCAGTATTGGTCGAAGAACTTGACGAAGAAACCATCGGTGAAGAAACCTGCAAAGGATCCGAATATGCTCCAGAAGAGGTAGAGAGAAGCAATGACGACTGGGATGCCGGTCATGGGCTTGATCGTGATCTCACCGATTACGTCGGTCAGCGTCTCTTTGTACACCCCGGCGGTCACGGTCTCTCTTGAGATGCGATCGATCAGGTCCCAACGTTCATCGACGGTCAGGCTCACACACGACCACCGGCCCGTCCGGAGATGGTCTCTACCTCGATTGGTCTTGCTCTCTTCAGCACAGACGCCAGCTTGTTGATCCCCTCACCGCTGACCGCCGTAGTCGGCACTACCGGTACCCCCAGGATCTCGCTCAGCCGGTTTACATCGATGTTGAAGCCTTTATGCTTCGCCATATCCCACATGTTGAGAGCAAGAACGACCGGATAACCTCTCTCTATGATCTCCAACGTCAGGTAGAGCCCCCTCTCGATCTTGGACGCATCCACAACAGAGATCACAACCGCGTTTTTCTCTTTTTCGAGCATCTCTACCGCCACCTCTTCCGCCTTGTCCTTCGGCTCCAAAGAGAAGGTCCCCGGTACATCTATGACCGTAACTTCTTCGCCCTCCGCCCGCATAGAACCCTCAGAATACTCGACGGTGGTTCCCGGATAGTTCGAGGTTATGACGTCCACCCCCGTAAAGCGGTTGAATACCACGCTCTTGCCGACGTTTGGATGGCCCATGAGCAGTACCTTCATCGGTCCGTCTCCACAAGAATCTTTTTTGCCATCTCCAGATCCAGAGACGTGCTGGCGCCGTCTACCTCCACCACCACCGGTCCCTTTATGGGCTGCCTGGTGATCATCCGGATCGTCTTTCCCTTCCTGATGCCCATGCCTGCCAACCTATTCCGGAGATCGCCTTCGATATCTTTCACAGATCCTTTGTCGTCGTATTCCATCTCCGATAGCTTCTTCTCCGTAAAATCCCCTCACACCACTCTGATCTTTTTTGCTATCCCTCTGCCGAGGGCGATGGTGCTTCTATCGACCTCGATTACAACGGGTCCTCTTCTACAGGATATCAGCCTAACGGCAGAACCCTCAGAGATCCCTCTCAGCGCCAGCATCTCTCTGACTCCGCAGCCGCCCTCTATGGCCACGATTCGTCCCCAGTTTCCAGGTTTCAGATCGGTTAACATCATACAGATCCGCTTCGATAATCTGTTCGTATATTTTCGTAGTACATAAAGTACAACTTTATGTACTCAAGTAAATGCGAGCGTAAGCGAGCATTTACTTGTTATATATCGGTCAGGTCTCGGCCGATGCCGTCGGTGATCCAGATGATGATGTTAGGTGCATAAAACGGTGCCCCGAACAATGTTAGGGTCTCAAGAAAGATCCTACATTTGCCGTATAGACCTATCGTACGACGGGCAATGTGTCTGCAATAAGTTGCTATTTGGACAGGTTCATAACATCATTTATCCTCTTCTTATTCAGAACTTCACCTCGAACCCTCTCACATTCTTATGTTGACTAAGAATATGCTGCTCATCAGAATAGACGACAGAAGAAGGGTACAGCTGCCCAGCAATCTCCGACGAAAGATGAAGCTGAAAGAAGGAGACGAGTTCGTAGCCGAAGACCTCGGAGAGGGAACGATCATCCTCAAGAAGGTCAACCTGCGGACGCTGCTGGAAGATGCGATAGAAAAGGCTAAATTGATAGATCTTGACGATCTCAAAAGAGAGATCTAGGATGAGAGCAACCAGCTTGCCCGCCAGAAATGCAAGGTATCTGCTCGATAACACGGTCTTCATCGCCGTAGTTAAACGTAGGTGGAGAAAGAGCGCCGAACTCATATGGTATCTTCTGGACGGCCCAGCAGAGCTTTTCGCCGGAATCAAGATGGATGGGCTCATCGAAGTCTGGAGCAACTTGGAAAAACTAAAGTATAATAGGGTCTTGTGGTTGATTTATGACCGAAGAAAAGAACGAAACGCAAGAAGCAGTACCGCTGGGTGAGACCGATGCCATCGACGAGCTGACCAGGCCGGAGATCCCCGAGAACTTGCCCGACGAGACCTGGCCCCTGGAGAAGCTGATCGAGGCGGCCACCAAAGAGAACAACATGCTGGTCAGGGCGAACGCCGTTAACGTCCTGGCCAATATCGGTGGGGCTGAGGTGATCGAAACCCTGATCCAGGCGCTGGAAGATCTGGAAGATAGGATCAAGGTCAACGCTATGACAGGGCTGGCCCACCAGGGAAAAGCACTGGTCCAGGATAGGATGATCAAGGCTCTGCTGGAGGACGAGAGGGAGGAGGTGCGCGCGGGCGCGGCCTGGGTGCTGGGTGAGATGATGGACGAGAAGTCGATAGAGCAGCTCCAAAAAACCGCCGAAGAGGACGAGAACGTCATGGTCAGGGTCCAAGCAAAGGCGTCGCTATTGGCTTACAAGAGATCGAAGGCAGAGAATAAAGAGTAGAGGGAAAAAAAGCGGATCGGAGGATCTAAAGAGCAGACCTGACCGCCTCCAGTCCCGCCTCCAGGGCCTCATCCAGTTTATCCGCATCGGGACCGCCGCCCTGGGCGATCTGAGGCTTGCCGCCTCCTCCGCCACCGAGGACCTTGGCTGCGGTTTTTATGATATCTCCGGCATTCAGGCCTCTGGCCAGACCGGTCTCGCCCACGGTGGCCACCATCTTCCCACCGCTTCCCAGGATGGCCACGTAGTCCTTCTCCGAGAGCATCGAAGCCGTCTTTATCAGCGCGTCCACGTCTGTGTTTTCCATCTTCTGCACGACTACCCGGAGGCCGTCCAGGGATAGCACCGCGGAGAGGAGATCCTCCAGCTGGGACCGGGCCACGTCTTCCTTGAGCCGGGCGGTCTCCTTTCTCAGATTCTTCCACTCCTTGAAGAAGCGGGCGGCGGTCTTGGGCAGCTGCTCCGGTGGGACCCGCAGGGCATCGGCCGCCCCGAAAAGCAGGCCGTCTCTTTCCTGGCCCCGGAGGACGGCGGCCTCACCTGCGGCGAACTCGATCCGCTCCACGCCGTCTTGGACCCGCTCCGTCCGGAGGACCTTGATGGGGCCGACCATCCCGGTGTTGATGCAATGGGTCCCGGCACAGGCCTCGACGTCATCTCCGACCTGCACCACCCTGATATCTTTTCCGGGGGGCACGCCGCCCTGGTAGAGCTCGAACCCGAACATCTTCTCCGCCTCGGTCCGTTCCAGCCATCTTGTGGATACAGGAACGTTCTCCATCACCGTCCTGTTGGCCAAAAGCTCGATTTTCTTCAGCTCCTCGTAGGTGATGCGCTTGTAATGAGAGATGTCCAGCCTGGCCCGGTCCACGAACTTCTGGGCACCTGCCTGCCAGATATGGCGTCCCAGGACCTTCTTGGCCGAGTCGTGAATGATGTGGACGGCGGTGTGATGTCTGGCTAACGCCAGACGGCGGTCCAGATCGATCTTGCCCTCGACACGATCCCCTTTATCGAGACCGTCTTTGGTCTCCGCCAGCTGGTGGAGGATCACACCCCCTATGGAGCGTACGTCCACCACCCGGTAGGTCCGCAAGCCCGACCGGAGGGTGCCATGGTCTGCGGGCTGGCCGCCGCCTTCCGGGTAGAAGAGGGTCCTGTCCAGGACCACCGCGCTGCCTATCACGTCCAGCACCTCGGCTTCGAATGTGTCCTCGAAGAGTCTATCGTAATAGAGCTTGAGCGTCTCCGGGCCGGGTATCGTCACCTCTTCGGCCTCTTTTTGCTCGGAACGGATATGGATGCTGGCCACCTGGGAGTAGAAGTTGTCCGGGAGGTCCACGGAGACATTCACCTCCGCCGCCACCTCTTTGGCTATCTCCGGCGGTATGCCATGAGAATCGTAGAGGGAGATCATCTCCGATAAGGGGACGGCCTTTCCTTCTTTCTTGTAGGTCTCCGCTACCGTTCTCACCAGGCGGCGCCCCTTCTTCAGCGTCCCAGCATACCTTTCTTCTTCGAGGTTGACGATCTCTTTGATGGTTTCCATCCTCTCCTCTTGATCTGTATCGGTATAGTCGAGCCTGGCGAGCTGTACGGAGACGAGATCGCTGAGGGGCATATCGATCTTCAGATCGCGCATCTGCCGGAGGGTCCTGCGTATGACCAGCCTGGCTAAGTAACCGGACTTGACGTTCGAGGGGATGATCCCGTCGCCCAGCATGTAGGCCAGGCAGCGGGTGTGGTCGGCGACCGCGTAGATCCGTTCCAGGGGTGCTATGATCTCTTCCAGACGTTCCGGTGAGATCCCGATATTCGAGGCGATCCTGCCGCGCAGGTCGCGTAAGCTGGCGTCTTCCAGGTCGACCATGCCCGCCAGACGGGCATTTTGGGCAAGTATCGTTGTGCACTCCTCGTCTGATCGGAGGTCCTGGATGCCGGTCAGCCGGGAGAGGTGATCCACCATCTCCGGGAGAACGGCGTCGTAGATGGTAGGGGTGCCTTTAGACGCCCATACGAAACGTTCCAGCCCGTAGCCGGTGTCCACGATGTAGTTCTCCATCTTGCTGTAGCGCTCGCCTTTGATCTCATATTCGCCACCGGGCGCTGTCTTGAGATCCATGAAGACCAGAGTGGCCAGCTCCAGGCCGCCCACCAGAACCTCCAGGCTGGGACCGGCGTTGCCACCACCTGCCCAGGGAGACTCTTTGTAGGTCACGGCAAGGGGGTCCGCGCCCAGGCCCCGCAATAGCTCGTCGCAGAGGGCGACGGTTCTTTCTTTCCAGTAGATCTCTTGCCCGGTGGTGTTGAAGACGTGGTGGGCCATCATCTCGAAGGTCGTTAGATGGCGGCCGCTTCTGCCCACGGAGTCCAGGTCGTCCAGCCGGATGCAGGGCTGAGAGATGGTCAAAGGGTTGGCTGGTGGCGGCACCAGGCCGGAGGTGACGAAGGGCTGGAAGTCGGCTATGGAGGCGATGGTGAGGTAGATGTCGTCCCGCCATCGGGCCACCACGGGGTAACGACCGACCCTGGTATGGCCCCGGGACTCGAAGAACGAGAGGTAGTGTTCGCGCATCTCGTCTGGATCGTACTCCCGGCCGAAGACGGGGTTGCCGATGAAGGTGTAGGGGTCACAGGGTGGATCGCCGCAGGTGGTCCTGGACGGGTCTCTGGTCCAGAAGTACCCGCCACAACACTCGCACCTCTTGCGACAGAAGCCCTCTGCGACGAAGAAGTCCAGCTTGTATTCATCCTCGGAGAACATGTCGATCAAACCTGATTATAGGGATGAGGGGCAAAGGGATCGATGTGCTAAAAGGCTTTCTCGGGAAAAGTTGAGAAAGAGAGCCAGGAGGATATTGTTTTGACGCCGTTCCGACCAAAGGGCAGGCATCCCAGGGAGATCCTGAACGAGATCAAGTGGCGCGGTCTGCCCCTGGAAAAATGCGAGATCGATCTTCTGCACAGGGGCGCGCCAGGAGACATCATCACTTTGAAGGGGAACGAAGTCGGGCTGGGGAAGTCTTTTTTCTCCTGTGGCGGGACTGAGATACCTTACCATCGGATACAACGCATAAGGTACGAGGGGATCGAGGTGTTCGGGCGGGGATGATATCAAGATAGTACCATTTGACCCCAGCTCTCTTTCTTAGGATACGTGATCAACATTTCCATCACCACATTCAGATAACTCATTAACCAGATGGTAATGTACTACTTTGTGTCTGATAATGCGAACTCAAAAAACACCCCGACTCAAGGGCGCATCTCGAAGATCNNCAGGAGTCATTTTATTTTTATCCTATTTTATAAAGTTCCGGCACAATTAAAACAGTTCATACATTTTATCGACTCGATCAACCATCTTTGCGATGCATTTTGTCTTTCTCACCAAATTACTTTGGCACCCTCTTGCAACTCCATTCATATTTTCTATCTGTGACGTTTGGATATCATCAAGACAGCCATCACCCACAACCCATTGGCGATTTATTTCATCTTATCTTGGTTTTAGGGGAGATGCTGTCGTGTGGAATTGTAGGATGACCTCGATACAAAGATTCGCCGACATGTCATGATAAAACTTGATAAAAATCCATATCTTGACAGGGATTATTTCCTGGAAAGACTTGATGAAGTCAGAAAGCGTACACCTTGGATTCAAACAATATTCTCATACTTCGCATACCGCCGCCCAATATATGGGTTGTGAAGTGCTTGAGCGGAGTGCGACGAAAGTCGCACGCTCCGTTCTTAGAAGGGGGCATAGAAGTAATTCTATGTCCCTATTCGACTCTCTGGAGACCCAGAATGTTCTCCTTCGGAGTATGCGGGATCAAGCCTATGAACGGTAATATTATACAAATGACACTGCTCACATAAATGTGATACTGAGGCTGGTTATAGGGTGAAACATGTTCAATCGGGACCATCGACAGAAACGTCATCTATCGGACCTTATCAGAAAGAATGTGGACTTAAAAAGAGAACTGTTTGGGGAGCATAGCCCCCCAAAGATCGATTTACTTAGTCTCTCCTTCTCAGGACAAGATAAGAGACTGCCAAAAGTCCAGTTATCGCGAAGACTGCCTCGAATCCGGGTATTCCCTTCTTCTCCTCTTCAGCAGGCTCTTCAACGACTTCCTCTTCAACAGGCTCTTCTACAATTTCTTCTTCAACAGGCACTTCTTCAACAACTTCCTCTTCAACAGGCTCTTCAACGACGACTTCCTCTTCTACAACGACAGGCTCAGGAACTACTTCTTCTTCCTCGCCCTCAATGACCAGCTCTTCGTAGATGTAGAACCTCAGGGGGTCCTCGGCGGTGATAACATCT
>DAOG01000085.1 GCA_002501765.1 Methanosaeta sp. UBA204 | reverse complement strand
CGTCGACGGTGGCCAGATCCTGCTCAGCGCCGCGGAAGGCGTTCTTGAAGTGGACCGCTATGGTCACGATGTCTTCGGTGTCTCCTAAGTATCTGGTGTAGGCGTAGGTCTTGTCTTCCATCGTGGGGTTATCCTTGGACGGCTGGATGACCGCAGAATCGACGGACTTGCCGTCCTTGTAGAGCTCCACGTAGACCTTGTCGCCCTCCAGGTCGATCGCATTGATGGACAGCTCGTATCCCTCAGCCAGCTTCAGAGGCGTGCCGGTGGTGACGGTGTACTCCTCATCGTCATCCGTCAGTATCTTGGAGAGCTCTTCGTCGACCATCAGGTTCTCGTCGGTCGACTCATCGTAGAGGTAGGAGTTCTCCTTGGGGTATTCTTCTGCTTTAACATATCCGGCGAAGTACTCCTCGGCCAGGAACCCTATGGTGTAGTAATAGCCCCACGCATCGAAGTCGAAGTCGTCCTCCTGAGCCTCGGTCCTGTAGACTATCCCTCTCGGTGTTGTCTCTTCCTCTAGAGCATCACCGGTGATGGTCATGGTGATCTCTTCCGTGCCCAGGTCATCATCGATGTCGTAGTAGAACCCGGCGAAATCCTGTGGCCCCCATGTATAGGTCGCACCGTCTACGACCGTGGCCGTAGGGCCCTTGATCTCATTATCATCAACAATTGCGCTCACTGCTACCACAGAAGCAAATAGCATTAAAGCGGTAAGCGTAATCATGGTCAATCGCTTCATTATATCTTTAACCTCCTACTGTTCCCCTTCAGGGTTAGTTTCACAGCATACAATCTGACTACTTTTAAAACTATTGCTCGCCTTGCTGTGTATCATGGCATCATCACACCGGTGATGCCACCACTTGCTCGACGCCATTGTTACTCTGTGTATTGCTGCATCACCCTCCAAATCCCATTGGGATTATTGCCTTCATGGTAGAGTATATCTCCATATATCTCTTGTGGTCGCATTTTTGGGGAGGTTATACGAGTTTTTCAGTGGTTATCCAAGGTTATAGCGTTTATAATACACGGTAGACACCTTTAATACATCTAAACACAAAACACAAGTATATTCACCAGGATTAAAGAAAATCTGGCTACAAAACAACAATAAGCCAAATTAATTAAAACAGTACTCATCAATCCCACCGATCCATTCGCCTGGGGAGAAGACCGGCCGGGAGATCTGATCTTACAAGGGTGCGAACAGGATCAAAGATAGTCCTTGCGCGATGATCCATATCCGGGGAAAATTGTTTTCTATATCGAGATACATAGTCCTTTACACATGACACGAACCGGAGTGATATATCACCCCATCTATCTGGAGCACGAGACCTGCGATCATCCTGAGCGAAAAGAGAGGCTTATCGCCATACTGGATAAGATCGAGTCTTCCGGTCTGGATGTGGAGTTTATCACCCCGCGGTCGGCCACCATCGATGAGGTGGAGACGAACCATTCCCGGGACTACATCGATCAGGTCAGGTTCATGTGCGAAGAACAAGGCGGAGGCTACCTCGACATGGACACCGTCGTCTCTGCCAAATCCTATGAGGCAGCGCTGATGGCCGCAGGCGGTGTGATGACGGGCGTGGATGCCGTATCAGACGACCTCGATAACGTCTTCGCCCTGGTCAGACCGCCTGGGCATCATGCCCTCCGCGGCAGGGGCATGGGCTTCTGCGTCTTCAACAACGTGGCCATAGCGACCAGGTACGCCCGGAAAAAGTTCGGTAGGGTGCTGATCGTGGACTGGGACGTCCACCACGGCAACGGAACCTCTGCATCGTTCTACTCGGATCGCTCTGTGATGTACTTCTCCACGCACCAGTCGCCCCATTACCCGGGCACGGGCAGGGTCGACGAGGTCGGCGCCAAGGGCGCAGAGGGGTTCACGATCAACGTCCCCCTTCAACCGGGGACCGATGACCCCGGGTACCTCATGGTCTACAGGGAGGTCCTGAGGCCGGTCGCCCTCGAGTTCGATCCGGACATAATATTAGTCTCGGCAGGTCAGGACGCCCACCAGGGCGACCCTTTGAGCAGTATGAGGCTATCCACAGAGGGCTTCGGAGCCATGGCGTCCATCGTCAAAGAGGTCGCAGATCTCTGCTGCGAAGGTAGGATGGTGGCCACTTTAGAGGGCGGCTACAACCTGGAGGCCCTATCGGACTCGGTAGTCGCTGTCCTGAGGGCTTTCCAGGGCGAGGTTGTGCAAGGAAACGGCGATGACACCCGCGCGGCACAGAGGATAGAAGAGGTGAAGCGGGTGCAGCGCGCCTACTGGGACTGTTTCTCCTGAGGTGATCGGCAGATCTCCTCTCGCGCAGAGAAGTACCGGGCCAAAAACCTCCTGAACTCCTCGTCTCTCACCTGGACCAGCTCATGGTCCAGATATATCTTGTAGCCTCTCTGCATCTCTTGGGAGAGGTGTTTTCCCATGGAGAGGGTCGTCATCTGAGATTTGAGCAACTCGATTGCCGTCGTATATTTTCTGGCCACCTCGACCACCGCTCGCCCGTCCTCCACGTAAGGTCCCGATATGGGTTCGGGATGGTGGGATACAAACCTTTCTACGTTTTTGGCATCCCAGATGAAAGGGCCCACGTGTTTTCTGACCTTTGGCAGGCGGCCCACCTCCAGCTCGAAGACCATTCTGACCAGGCCGGTGCCACCGATATCGGTGTGCAGGTCCACGTCAGACCTCAGCGTGAGAAAACCGTTACGTTCGAATAGGTTCAATACGGCCTGCTCGGCCTTTCTCAACTGAGGAAATATCACGTCTTCCACCTGGTCGGGTGCTCCGAACTCCGCCAGGATGATCGTGCTTTTTCGCCTCTTTAGCCAGCCGATCAGCTCTTCGTCGGTAAGAGGCTCGACGGTGAGGGGAAAGAAGTACTCCATAAGGGGCAGGTTGAGAAAAGATCGAGCCGCAGCCGCGAACCTGAACATCTTATCCAGAGAAAGTGCCGCGGCCACGTTTCTCCGGGGGTCGACGGGGTCTGTCACCACCAGCGGGTCGCGGTGGGCGAGAGCCGAGTGTCTTTCCAGGTCGATGACCTCGCCGGGACGCCAGAGGCACGCCCCTTCGAGGACCCCCATAAAGGAGCGGTAACGGATGACCAGAATCTCGGCCAGGTAACCCGAGAACCCTCCTACCTTCAGCTCGGACCCGTAGACGTTCACGCCCTTCATGAACTGCTTCAGCAACAGGACCTCATCCTCCATACCACCGATCCTTGAGGAGATGTACCTGTTGTGAAACGGGGTTCTGTCCACGGCAGACATGATCTGGGAGGCGTCTTCTACCAGATAACAGGGGACCATGTCCAGCTCGAAACCACCCACGCGGGCGTGGACGTAGGCATGTTCTGCGTATCTTTCTTCGTGCTGGGGTGCCACCTCCCTGGCCAGGTTCAAGGCGACGTTCAGGTCGGATCCGACTGGCATGCCGATGAATATGTCCAGGTCGTGGTCTCCCGCCAGCCAGGTATTCCTGGCCGCCGACCCCACCATCATGACCCTGCATTCGACCCTATTGACCTCGGCCAGCTCCTCGATCCTGGATAGGACCTCTCCTGCGACCTCTTCGATCTTCTTTCTCTCCTCAGAAGTTGGCCGGACCCTGGCGAGAACTCCGTCAAGCAGGTCCGACAAGAAAGTCCTCCCTCCGGTCGGATTTACTTGAGCACATAAAGTTATACTTTATGTACAAGAACGAAATGGGCGAGATCATCGTAGATGGGACCTCCAGGGGTCAAAGTGCTCTGTTTCAGCAGAAACCGGTCAACCTGGAACTCGCCCAGTTCGACCTTCTTGAAGGGGGTCAACCTAAAAGCCAGGAGCCGGTTCATCCCCAGGTTGGGTCGCCTCACCCGCGCGACGGTGGCGTGGGCGCTGAACTTGCGAGTATCTCGTTCGAACCCTAAGGGCGCAAGAGCGTCGTCGACATGACGGTGAAGCTCAAAGAACCTGCCCTGGGTGCCGATCCAGACGACCCTGATCGTCCTGCCGGGAAATGTGCCCACACCGCCTACCTTGGCATCGAAAGCCGGGAACTCTATCTTTCGGAGAGCTTCAGTCACCCGGTCTACCTTGCGGGGGGCGACGTCTCCCAGGAACTTGAGGGTGAGATGGATGAGGTCGGGTTTGACCAGCTTCACCCCGGGCACGTCGATCTTGTTCTGCATCGCCGCGATCTGCTCGCGCATCGCGGACGGCAGGTCGACGGCCACGAAACACCGTATGTCTTTTTTTGCCATCTCCATCTTACCTGAGCACGCCGCCCTTGCCGGCAGAAGTGACGGATCGGCTGTACCTGGCCAGCATCCCGGTGGTGATCTTGGGCTTTTTGGGTTTCCATGCGGCGCGGCGCTTCTCCAGCTCTTCAGGATCTACGAGAAGGTCGATCTTCCTCGCATCGATGTCCATGTCGATAGTGTCGCCATTATCTACGAGAGCGATAGGCCCGCCCACCGCGGCTTCGGGACAGACGTGACCGATGCAGGGGCCTCTGGTCCCGCCGCTGAACCTGCCGTCGGTTATCAGGGCCACGGAATCGCCCAGTCCGATGCCCACGATGGCCGAGGTCGGGGAGAGGGTCTCTCTCATGCCGGGACCGCCTTTGGGTCCTTCGTACCTGATCACTACCACGTCGCCAGCTTTCACCTTGCCGCCCACGATCCCTGCGAGAGCTTCTTCCTCGGAGTTGTAGACCTTGGCCGGGCCGGTGTGTTTCCGCATGGATCCGGAGACCGCCGTCTGCTTGACCACGCTGCCCTCAGGAGCCAGGCTGCCGCGCAGTATCGAGATCCCACCTTCGGGATGCACCGGCGCATCCAACGTCGCGACCACCTTCGCATAGGTCTCCGGGTTGGCGGGCTTGAAATCAAGGATCTCCTCGCCCAGGGTGCGGCCGGTAACGGTGAGCACGTCCAGGTTCAGCTTGGGCCCGAGCCTGCTCATCACTGCGGGGATCCCTCCTGCCCTGTCCAGGTCGATTATGTGGTAAGGCCCTCCCGGCCTCAGGTTGACCAGATGAGGGGTGTCGCGGCTCAGCTTGTCGAACTTGTCCAGGTCCATCTCTATGCCGAACTCCGAAGCTATCGCGGGCACATGGAGGACGGTGTTGGTGCTGCCGCCGATTGCCATATCCATCCTGATGGCGTTATCTATCGAGTCAGGTGTCACAATGTCCCTGGCGGAGATTCCCTTCTCGATCAGCTCCATTATCTTCATCCCGGACTTTTTGGCGATCCTCATCTTCCTGGCGTCCACGGCGTGGATGGTGGCGCACCCCGGAAGGCTCATGCCCAGGGTCTCGGTGATGCAGGCCATGGTGTTGGCGGTGAAGAGACCGGCACAGGAGCCCGCCCCGGGGCAGGCCAGGTTCTCCAGGACCGCGAGTTCCTCGCCTCCTGAATGCCATTTCTCGAAGACGTCTATCAGATCCATATTTCTGTCGCAGGCGAACCCGGGAAGCATGGGGCCGCCGGTCACCACGATGGCGGGAATGTCCAGTCTTCCTGCGGCCATCAGATGACCGGGTACGATCTTGTCGCAGGAGGATATCATCACCATGCCGTCGAGCTGATGCCCTTCTATCATGACCTCGATGGTGTCTTCGATGATCTCTCTGCTGGGAAGGGAGTACTTCATCCCTTTGTGGCCCATGGCGATGCCGTCGCAGATCCCTATGGTGTGGAACTCGAAGGGAACCCCGCCGGCCATCCTTATGCCGGCCTTGGCGGCCTGGGCTATCTTTTCCAGGTGGATATGGCCTGGGATGAACTCGTTACAGGAGTTTACGACCGCCACAAAGGGACGATCCATCTCCTCATCGGTAATACCCGTTGCCTTGAGAAGCGCCCGGTGAGGGGCCCTCTCAGCGCCGACCTTGGTCACATCGCTTCTCATAAAAACGACCTCATGTGGGGAATTAGGTGTCTGATACTTAAAAGTAGTCGGTGATCTTTTGCCGGTAGGGCCGGGTTTTATCATTGTATATGTTTGTATTTGTATATAATGTATAACATTATGTATTTGGAGTGAATCCGACCGACGGGAGGATTTTCTCGTCTTCTGAGGCTGTCCTTGCGCGTATGCT
>DAOG01000013.1:2216-3813 GCA_002501765.1 Methanosaeta sp. UBA204 | reverse complement strand
TGATGCCTTCCTTGAAGGTCGCTATACCGAAGTTGATAAGCAATCCGACAGGCAGGTTGAGTTCCGAAGTCTGCATTATGTGTCATCTCTGATAATTGCCGTGGGGTTGTTGCGCAGAAGCATGTTCATCTTGGCCAGGCGGATGGTGGTAGCGTTCTTCTCCAGAGCCGTCACCTGGTCCTCCTTGAGGGCGATCAGGTGGGCCTCGATAGCCTCTTTGGTGTTCAGCAAAGTTTCGTCGATGGTCTCCCCCTGAGAGTAGCAGCCTGGAAGAGCGGGAACCTCGGACCAGAAGCCACCTTCCTCGGCCTGATGTATTAAAATGGTATATTCCATGATCGGCCACCCCTTCAAGAGCATCATGAACTCTTCATCATCCAATCCTGCCTTGACTGCGCCCTTACCACTCACTTCGAAAAGTGCTTTTTATACTTGTAACTTTCGAGAGTTTGTAGACCAATCACCAAGAGGCAGCATCTAAATTGTGGCACATCACATTCAGCAAGATCGACAACATCGATGCTTACAACGGATCGCCAGTGCTCGACCAGGTGAAGGACGCCACAATATGAGAGGCACCAAGAGCTAGGGCAGGCTGCAGCAAAAGCCTGAGCGCGTCTCGATGACGGTCCAGGTACCCTTGCATCGGTGCCTCGACTAGCAACTTGCCATCCTCACCCGGGCCACGCGTCTCCCGTTCACATATGTCATGCCCCTCATCATGGAGACGAGTACTGTACCACCGTCAGATTTGGTACCTTCAGAAAGTGCTTGTCTCTCGTTATAATCTTCTGGCCGTGGCGAAGAGCGATGGAAGCTATCACCTCATCGAAATCACCGATAGGCCTCCCCTCGGATCGGAGCCTGGTTGATATGACGCCGAAAATCTGGTACACCTCGTCATCAAATGGAAGCACTAAAAGCGCAAAGAGGATCGTTCTCACATACTCCAGATTCTTTTCAGGGCTGGTGGAGAGGTAGGCTCCCCGATAAAGTTCCAGGGCGGTTATGGGCGTAGTACAAAGAAGCGTATTCGTATCTTCCAGTTTGGAGAGCTTCTTCAGAGCGGCCTTTTGGCCCCTCATGAGATCCACCAGGAAGGAGGTATCCAGCACAGGCATCAGAGATCGGCCTTCCTCATCTCGGACGTTCTCAGCTTCTCCGAGACCTGCTCCACTTCACCGGCCAGATCAAGAGAGGCATCAATCTCGGCCAGTATCTCCGAGAGTTTTCTCCTGGAGGGGTAGTACCTGAGGATGACCTCGGAGAAGCTCATCCGGTCCGAGTCCTTGAGTCCTTTCAATCTATTGTAGGCTTCCTCGGTTATACTGATGGTCTTGGTGGACATGATACCCTCTGTGTATGTACGTGTATTTGAGTGTTCTCTTACGAAGCAGGTCCCCGATGGGATATGCCAGGGATTTTTCGTCGTACATAATGTATAACATTCTGTACTCGAGTAAACACGTATGAGCCAGGGCTCATGCATGAAGGACGAAAATCGATAGGTATAGGCATATCAGATCACCATTTTCATGCGAAATCCGACCGAAGGGAGGATTTTTCTCGACTGATCTCGTTCTCCGATTTAACGCAA
>DAOG01000013.1:0-2195 GCA_002501765.1 Methanosaeta sp. UBA204 | reverse complement strand
CAGAGGGTGTTATCATTCTTTGCGCCTTTGCGTCCTGGCGTCTTTGCGTTCTCGTTCATACTATTCTCTTTTTTGAATACGCGAATCCATCTCTACCCAAGTTAACTTATAACTATCTAGTGTTGCTCTTGCTAGATGATTTTCCGTCGCTGAATATCCATCTCCAGCACCGCGAAGAGAGCGGCCAGGTGGATCGCCTTGATCAGCTCGGGTATTGGAAAGAACCCGCTGAAGTGGCCCAGGTGAGGCCCGCTTTTGACCTCCAGGTCTTCTCCTCCTGGCCCTGCGCCCCGGACCAGCGCGATCATGTACTTGTCTCCCTCCATCTCTTCGATCATCCTGGTGGCCAGGCGGTCCCAGTCGACGCACTCGTCCAGAGGCGATCTTCCGGAGGCGAGGGCGCGGTAGTATGTCCCAAAGATCTCCCTGAGCGCGACGCTCATCGCCTCGGGGTCGAACCATCCCCGGTTTCTGAAGTAGCTCCCCAAAACGAGGCTCATGCTCAGGAGATGATCGCCCATACGATGCCGGAGCTCGGTGACCGATATCTGTGGGCGGAACGAGATATGCTCGAAATCGGCGATGCCCGAGACCCTGAGGTTGGGGTACCGGCAGGAATCCCTCCACCGGTCCAGCCGACCCGGGATCATGGACCACCACCGGTAAGCGCCCCGGTCGGGCCTGGTGCCCGTCGTTTCGCGGTTGTGGAATAGGGGTACGAGGGCGTCATGGATCAGCCCCTTTCGGATCAGGGACGCCAGGTCCCTGGCGCAGAGGGCCAGACCCCGGGCCGTCTCCTTGGCGGAGAGGGTGGGGTCGTTCAGGTACCTGAAGTAACCCTCATCGGCGGTGTAGCAGATGGCATACGGGTCGCTGGCCAGGTTCAGTTCGGCCTTCGTGGACGGAGGCAGGTCCCGGAGCCTGAATAGATAGCTGCCGCCGTCCGGTGCCAGAGGCCTGGGCAGAAGGCTGCGAAGGCCGAAGGCTTCTCGGTGCAAGTTCAGATGCTCCTGGATCATGGCCTCGACGAGGAGCCTGCCGCCGTCGCCTTGGTCCAGCTTGATCGCCAGCCATCTCCTGTTGCAGGAGGCGACCAGAGTTCTGCTCTTCCTCTCAACTTCGTCCGCATCGAGGCCCAGGCTCTCCAGGGAGATGCTCTTGATCGATCTTGTATCTGACCGCGCCGGGATAGGGCTCTTGTCCGGCGAGGATAGCCTCAACCTCAGCCCCAAGGTTCTCCGGCCCAGGATGAGATCCGAGATCTCGTCGAACCTGGTGTACTCCACCCGTTTCACCAGGCCGTCCTCGGTGGTGGTCCTGAAGCTATAGAGACAGGCGACCTCCTCCGGTCCGAAGTTCCGGCTATTCATCCGGTCCAGGAGGTTTTCTCCCTCTGGCCGGTCCTCGATCGTCTTTTTGAGGAAGCAGGCCAGGGTATGCGCCGCGTCCCGACGGACGAAGAACAGGTCGTCTTCGAGAGCGATAGCCAGCGCCCTTCTGACAGGAGGGCCCGTGCAGACGAGGGCGTCTTTCACCGCTCCGGCCCTGGAAGGGAGGAGCTTCGTCAATCGATCCAGGTTCTTCTCTCCCGGTCCGGGAACGCCCTCCAGCCTGATTATGGCCTGGGCTGCCTTTTTCCGCACCTGGTAGCTCTCGTCATCGAGGGCACCGACGAGGGCGTCGACCGCCAGGGATCCCCCCACCTTGCCCAGCGCCGATGCCGCTTCCCACCGGACCACCGGGCTCTCGTCCTCCAGCGCCTGACAGAGGACGCCGAGAGATCCCTCGTCTCCGATATCGCCCAGGGCCCTGGCAGCCCTCCAGCGGACCTGGCGTCTCACCGAACCATCGGCGAGCAGCCTCTCCAGAGAGCCTGATCTCCCGCCTGCCGGGCGCCCTTCATCCGCCTGGAGATTTCCATCCGGCGAGATCCCGGGCCTGCCCTGGCGTATGATCTTCATATTTGAGCAAAAGACGCGGCGGGTCTAGTTATAAGTTGCCAGCTCGGCGGTGGGGACAAGTATAGTCATGAACCTTAGCTTGACATTGTCACATATATCCCATCCAATAGTTCCCCGTGGAAAGCCGTATCCACCACGACGGAAGAGACGTCATCCACATTCATCGACGAGTCCTCTCCCTTCGCGCCTTCGCGTGCCCCCCTCACTTTCTGACTCACGCGAAGACGCGAAGAC
>DAOG01000050.1 GCA_002501765.1 Methanosaeta sp. UBA204 | reverse complement strand
CGATCATCGTATCCTGTTTTTCGAGCATGTGTCTTCCAATGGCTATGTTCTCTTTGCCGAGTTTGATGTTTTTCTCGCCGAGTTCAATACTCCTCTCACTCAGCACCACGTTTTTCTCACTCAGCTCAACGCTTCGATACAACAACGCTCCCACAACATCAAGCCTCTCGAATAGCTCCTCTCTCCAATTTCCCCTGATTATCTTAAAATACTCAAACTCGCCGGTTGCATCGCCCCATTCGACGTCCAGCTCCTTGACGATGATCGGATATCTCTCTATCTTTATCGCTTCTATGAACTGCTTTAGTCTCTTCTCATCACCCTCGGCAATCATCCTGACATCATACGGCTCTATATTCCGGATACAACCGGTGATCTCCAGATCTCTGGTGATCTTCTGGACTGTATCCCTGTAGCCAACACGCTGGACATCGCCCTTTGCAGTGATCACTGCCCTCTGCATACCTCAGTCTGTGTACATCACTCTATAAAACACTTCTTCGCCTCATCTCCAGCCGGATGAAACTTTCATGACCCTCCGGGACACCCATGAGCATGAAAATAGATGGATATGGTCTGAGGTATTTTCATACCAAGATCGCAAGGTTGTGGTCTCTTCTCCGCATGATTTTATTTCTTTAAAATCATCTTTAAAATACTGTGAGTAATACGCTTCGGTCGTTCATTCCATTCAGATACCACTCGTTCGCCCGCATCAGGTCCTTCGGCGTACCAACATCGATATGGATGCCATCGATCTTTTTACAAAGAACCTTCTTCCCCCCATCGATCATAACCTTCACCGAATCCGTGAGCGGGTCTCTCTACGCAGGTACGGGCAGTCCCAAAGCGACCCTGGGATCGGCTAGCTTCACCGGCGATGAGGTCAGCTTAACTTCCGAGAACACAAACTTGCAGGGCACCTACATCAACACAGAGACCCGGCAAGATGTCACCACCGCCGGCAAAAAGACGCAAGCATCGAAACTGACCTACGATCTCATGTCGACCGGCTGGACTTTAGAAGGGCCCGGTGTCATAAACTACTCCGAGACCTACACCTACGATGACGGTCTCGGCTATGTAACCAACGAGATCCTTGGTTACGGAGATCATTACATACAAGGCGCGGCAGACACGGGAGCCGATTATGTATACATGGAACAATATCTCAATAACCACAACGGTTTGTTGGATACGTTCCAACAGGCGGTGGCATACAATAACGGCGAATGTCTGTTGACCAACAACGACCTTCATGTCAACGGTTCGGTGGAGGGATACCAGCGGGCAGGATCGGATCCCACACAGGTCTACTCCACTCAGGATCTCACCGTATCCGGTGACCTGATCGATAATACCCATGCTTTTGTCATCTATTCCAGCCTAGATTATTCAATGACGGGGATAAAAGTCCAAGGTGCAGAGTCTGTATACGTAGGAACTGTTGCTAGAGCATCCAACAACATCGGTGGTGCTGATGACGACCCATACCATCGAACCGGAGCCACCTCCGACATGATTGGATACGCAAACAGCGCCGAGGGGTGGAGCTGTGGACGCTATCTCGACCAGTATAGCGCAGACGCCTATGGCGCCTGGGACACTTATGGATACGGAGACCTGAGCCTCGGCGCCAAAACCGTGAAGAGCGCGGTCGCAGACATGGAATTAACCACGGACAGTGATCAAGCGCGGACGTTCACATTCTCCAGGAAAGACGGGCTACCACAGTCCGGACTTTACAGCCACGCCTGGAACGCATCCGAAGGCGACATTTACAAGTTTCAGACCCATCTCTACTCCCACGCATACCCAAAGAACGATCATCACGATACGGACGAATACGTTTCTACAGGCTCCCTGGGGATCTACGAATCCGATGCCACCGTAGAGTTGCGCCGTTGGAACGATAGCGCCAACGACTGGGCGTACATAGGAGGATATACGTCAGTCGATCCTTATACCAAGGTATTCAGAGCCACCGACATAACCACCACCGCCTATAATAAAGAAGACTTCTGGGAAGTCGACCTTACAGCATCTCACTCCCCCGCCGAACGGGTCCCCAGAGGGACCAAGATGATGTACAACAATAGCGCATTGACCAGAACCAGTGGTGGTCGCGGCATTGACGTGGCTATAATCGATACCGGTACAGATACCCTCCACCCGGACCTCGTGATGAGGATAGAAGACTGGGCCAATGCCGCCGGTCCGGGTGAATACGGGACCGCCGATTCCGATCCCTATGGTCACGGCACACATGTAGCAGGCATCATAGTCGCCGATGGCAACTTCAACGGGAACGGGATCTGGGGCATGGCCCCCGAAGCGGACTTGCACGTATACCAGACAAACCTGGGCTATGACGACATCGCTCATGCCATCTACAGATCCACCGATCTGGGCACAGACATAATCTCCATGTCCCTGGGAGGTCCATGCATGACCACCGACCTGCTGAACGCGATCGAGTACGCCGATGCCAACAGCGTCATGCTGGTTGCGGCAGCCGGGAACGGGTTGCCCCGGTGTACGCCGTATATAGCTTATCCGGCAGCAGAAGACCTGGTGATCGCAGTGGGCGCGGTGGATGCGAACGGCGATGCGTTATGGTGGACGTCTCCCGGATACAACGACGGCGACGAGATCATCGAGTCCAAGGAGGTTGCCTTCGGAGCGCCTGGCGAGAGCATCTGCTCCATCTATCCGTCGTACAAGGGATACTATGCCTACATGAGCGGTACCAGCATGGCCACGCCTTACATCGCAGGGATGGTAGCTAAGGTCTGGTCCGAGAACCGGTGCCACGGCGCGAGTGCCGACGATATCAGGGCTATCATGGAAGGCTACGCCAGGCAGAACGATGTTGTGAAGGTGAAGATAACGTCGAACGCCAAAAACTACCAGACGGAGGTTAACGACTACCGGGGTCATGAGTACTACGATGCCATATATCCCCTCCTAACGAGCCCTGGATCCTATTACCTGGATACGCTCGACGGTGACGACTGTCTCACAGGACTGGGAATCCCGAAGCTGCCCGTGGGTACGACATAAGCTTCAGGAAATATTCACACCTTCGGAGAACCTGCTGACCCGGTTCCCGGCAGAGTCGCTCACGTCCACCTCTATGATATAGCTCCCTGGACTTGCCACCACCCTTTCCAGCTGCAAACCATGATGATGAACCGGCGACCTGGCCAGTACCAGTGGATCGTAGAGCGAGAGACCACCGTCGGGGCTCAGCCGGAAGAACCGCAACGATGTCACCCGTTCCTGTGTTGTTATGTTATCCTTTCGGTATTGGCCATACGATGCCTCAGGCTCGACCACCCTCAACATTTCTGCAGACAGATAATGGATCTTCCCAAAGACGTCGATCAACGCGTGCAGCTTGCCCTCCTGATCGAAGTAAGCCACCCCGGTCACGTTGGGAAGGTCGGGACTCAGCCCGATGATATTCATCGCCGAGAATGCCTGATAAGACGATCCATTTAAGCCCATGGTATTGGCCGCAAAGATCGGTCCCACGGAATCGGTCCCGTTCGTCACCATGAACTCCTGGCGGGGCCAGATAAACGTCAGGTTCACTTGCTCCCCTTCGATCGACATCTGCTCGACCCAGACGACCTCCTCTTTCTCTTCATCTATGACATAGATGGTGGCATCGGCCAGGTTACCATCGGCGTCTGCCGCCTCCACCTTGACGACCACGCCATCTTCCCCGAATGCGACGAAGATACCGACTTCTGGTGCAGGTGAATATCCCAGAACCGATATTATCCAGTCGGTACTGTTCTGAGGATAGTGAAGATCCCATGGTGCCCCAAATCTATT
>DAOG01000044.1 GCA_002501765.1 Methanosaeta sp. UBA204 | reverse complement strand
AATATAGGTTGTCAAAGACGGGTTTCAGGAATCAATTCAGGTCGAGGAATGGACCTGATCATCGAATCCCGGTCGAAGGAGAATATGTGGTCGAATGCCACCATGGGAACCTTGAGTCCACCACACATCTCTGGCGGGGCAACGGGTCCCCGTTCACCGATGATGACGTCAACGTCTTCGGGCTTGGGAACGAGACGGATGGCTTCCACCAGAAACTCCAGGTCTCCGCGGTGGCGCGGGAACAGGACATAGGTCGCCACGCCCCTCGATAGTGAGCACCCAGCACAGCTTACGTGCAAGATACCGGTTCTCTCGCTTTGAAAGAACGGCGTGGAAGGTCTCTCGATCTGTAAGCCCTGTGGTCTCTGTCTCACCCGCAACCCGGGCGAACTCTTTCTCTACCCCGCTGCTCGGAAAACGCGGTACGACCCGTCCCAGTGCATAGACGTAACCGGGGATCTTCTTCCCGGTGTCGATAGGCGCAGATTCTACCACGTGTCCGCCGATACCCATTCCACCCTCTGGCTGTTGAGGGGGCGGTCTGTTTACGTTCTTTTCAGGAGACGGCACGGCTGCTAGCGCATCCTTTACGTTTACAGATGGGTCTATTCCTTCAATTTTTTCTTCCTTCATGAAACCCACTCCCCAGTGGTTAACACTTCTTTAATGACTAATACTACTTAAAACTAACGCTAAAGTTGATTATGCTTTACTAATAGTAAAGTTTATATAACTATATGTAATATGCAACTTACGTAGAGATGATAGCAAAAACTGAATTGCTTAAACATCTCGTGGAGGAAGAGTATTGAAGATAGGATTGGTACTTGGATTCACGCTGCTATTGGTGTTATTTTCTCTGGGCGCCTTTGCCCAGCCTGTGGAAGAGTGGAACATAACTTTCGGCGGTCCCGGTGGCGACTTGGGCAGCGCAGTCCAAGAGACTACGGATGGCGGTTACGTCATTATCGGTGTGACTTATTCTTATGGCGCTGGCGATGGGGACATCTGGCTGATAAAGACAGATTCTGATGGGAATGAAGAATGGAATAAGACCTTCGGCGGGCCTGAATATGATAGTGGTAAGTCCGTCCGAGAAACAAGCGATGGCGGATATATCATCGTAGGTAGGACAGAGTCTTACGGCGCCGGAGATAGTGATCTCTGGCTGATAAAAACTGACTTCGAAGGAAACGAAGAATGGAACGAGATGTTCGGAGGTCCGGGAATCGAGTGGGGTTGGTCAGTCCAGGAGACAAAAGATGGCGACTACATAATCGCCGGTGAAACGGCGTCTTATGGAGCTGGCGGTCTCGATCTTTGGCTGATTAAGACCGATTCCTCCGGCAATAAACAATGGAACAAAACCTTCGGCGGACCAGATGGTGACTGGGGGCGCTCGGTCCAGGAGACGAGAGATAGCGGATACATTATCGCTGGTGATACGAAGTCCTATGGTGCTGGCAATCTTGACATCTGGCTGATAAAGACCGACTCAGATGGAAATATGGAGTGGGATATAACCTTTGGTGGTTCAAGCACCGACTGGTGTAGGTCAGTCCTAGAAACCAAAGACTGTGGGTATATTATCATTGGTGGTACAGTGTCTTACGGCGCTGGAGGTAGTGATGTCTGGCTGATAAAGACAGATTCCAAAGGAAACGAGGAGTGGAACAGGACCTTCGGCGAGCCAGAACAGGATATAGGACCACTCGGCAGTGAGTTGGGAAATGAAAGAGGAGAATCCGTTGGGGAGACGAGAGATGGTGGGTATATCATTGTCGGTGCTACGGCCTCATACGTACCTCTCCTTGGAGAGCTCTGGGTGATAAAAATCGATTTATACGGAAACGAGGAATGGAACATGACCTCGGGCAGACAAGGGACCGATGAAGGCAAATCGGTCCAAGAAACGAGCGATGGTGGATATATCATTGCAGGCGATACAACTCGTGGCGGTGCTGGCGGTTGGGACCTCTGGCTGGTAAAAATAAAAAGAATGTAGCAAGAACGCAACGGAACAATGTGTCAGATGGTAATTGTACAGTGGGTAGTCATCGCGGTGAAGGCCTCCGTTGTGCGGTCTCCGTCGAGTAGTGAATTATTATAACAGTCCTGTGATTAGCTGGGATAAAAAAAAAGTATCTAATAAAAAAAAGGTTGGGTGGCGTTTACTGGCAATACGCATCGGGATAATGGCCACATTCCATAGATCCACCACTGCCACCACAGTGCCCTGAAATCCAGTGGGATGCCAGAAGCGCCGCACTACCTGCGCCCCAAGCGCAAAGCAAGCCAGAAGATGGGCTGCCTCCATAGCAAGTTGCTATGCAGCAGTAGCAATTACCTGCCATTTGTTTTTCACCTCCTTTTACGTTTGTTCACCTGTCGTAGTATGGCGCCATCTTGGTGACCATGAACGGGAATACTTCGGTCACGTCCACGCGCAGGAAGTACTTCTCGGTGACATCGGTCTCCCGATGCGTGTAAGAGAAGATCGCAGAAACGATCCTGCGCACCCCGCTCAGACGCGACGGTCTGGCTTCTACCCCGGTCAACGAGAAGTCGCATCCGAACTCTTCGGCAGCCTTCGCGTATATCGCAGGATAGCGGACCGCCAGATAGTTCAGAGCCCGGTGCTCATCCATCGCGCCAGCGTTGTCGGCTATCTGCATGATCCTGTCGAAGAGCTCTCCGGCCGCGGTCCTGAACTTATCGTCATCCTTCTCGGGAATCGACTCCGGTCGCGGTATGGACCTGATCATCGAGTCCCGATCGAAGGAGAAGATGTGGTCGAATGCCACCATGGGAACCTTGAGTCCACCACACATCTCCGGCGGGGCAACGGGTCCCTTTTCGCCGATGATGACGTCAACGTCTTCGGGTTTGGGAACAGAGCGGATGGCTTCCACCAGAAACTCCAGGTCTCCCCTGTGGCGCGGGAACAAGACATAGGTCGCCACGCCCTCAATGGTGAGCACCCAGCACAGTTTACGTGCAAGGTACCGGTTCTCTCGCTTTGAGAGAACGGCGTGGAAGGTCTCTCGATCTGTAAGCCCTGTGGTCTCTGTCTCACCCGCAACCTGGGCGAACTCTTTCTCTACTCCACTGCTCGGAAAACGCGGTACGACCTGCCCCAACGCATAGACATAACCGGGGATCTTCTTCCCGATGTCGATAGGCGCGGATCCTACCACGTGTCCGCCGATACTTGTTCCACCCTCTGGCTGTTGAGGGGGCGGTGTGTTTACACTATTTTCAGGAGACGGCGCGATCGTTGGCGCCTCCTTTACGTTTACAGATGGGTCTATTCCTTTAATTCTTTCTTCTTTCATGAAATCCACTCCCCAGTGGTTAACACCTCTTTAATGACTAATACTACTTAAAACTGACGCTAAAGTTATATACTCTTTACTAATAGTAAAGTTTATACAACTATATGTAATATGCAACTTACATAGAGATGATAGCAAAAACTGAATTGCTTAAACATCTCGTGGAGGAGGTGTTTAGAGGATATGACTGATCTTGTAACTGATGCTGCCAAAAGCGAAGAAATGTAACGATGTGTCCCTAGCGACGGCATAACAGACTTTGACCGAAGGGAGGATTTTTCTCGTCGACCACAGATTTTTCATAGTTTGTGAAAAACACCGTACATAATGGCCAGAAACCAGAAGGATCACTTCTACAAAAAGGCCAAGGCCGAAGGCTACCGGGCCCGGTCGGCCTACAAGCTCCAGCAGGTAAACCAGAAGTTCCGCCTGATCAAGAAGGGCAACTCCGTCCTCGACCTCGGCGCCGCCCCCGGTGGCTGGCTCCAGGTGGCCAAAGAGCTATCCAAAGGCAGGGTGGTAGGGGTGGACCTGGTGGAGATCGACCCAATCGACGACGTGACCACCATCCGGGCTGACATTACCGTTCCGGAGACTTTGAACCTGATCAAAGACGCGCTGGGTGAGGCGGACGCAGACGTGGTGATCTGCGATGCTGCGCCCAACCTCTCGGGGAACTGGACCCTTGACCACGCCCGGTCCATCGACCTGGCCCGATCGGCCCTGGCCGTGGCAGGAGAGGTCCTCCGGCCCGGTGGGAGTTTTTTGGTCAAGGTCTTTCAGGGTGAGAGCTTCAAGGAGTACCTATCCGAGGTGAAGTCCAGGTTCAGGACCGCCAGGGCCCACTCGCCTGCAGCTTCGCGGAAGGCGAGTGCGGAGATGTACATCGTCGGGCAGGGGTTCCTCAAGGCACCGGTTGCGGTGGGAGAAGAGATCGAGCTGGAGATCGTGGGAAAAGGAAGATCCGGCGACGGCGTGGCAAAGGTCAAAGGGTTCAAGATCTTCGTCCGCGGCGCCGGACAGGGCGAGACCCTGCAGGTGAGGATCACCTCAGTGAGACCTGGTCATGCGACCGGGGAGCCTACAGCCTGAAAGGCGGCGTCTGGCGACGAGCTGCTCTCGAAAACTATTTTAAACCAGATGAATCACCCCAGATGTGTGACAGTCTTCAGAGCCTATGACGTGCGAGGCGTCTACGAGAAGGAGCTCACCAAGGATATCGCCAGGAAGGTGGGCTCGGCCCTGGGATCATACCTCCCGGGCGGCAGAATCACCCTTGGCAGAGACACCCGCGAAAGCGGCCCTTCATTGGAGAGAGCTTTTTTAGAAGGGGTCCTGGGCACCGGCTGCGACGTGGAAAGCTACGGCGTTTTGCCCATCCCTGTTCTCAGTTACCTGACCCTGAAGACGGGATGCGACGCAGCAGCTTACATCTCTGCCTCTCACAACCCGCCGGAGTACAACGGAATCCGGTTCAGGACCGCCGAGGGTTACGGGATGCTCTACCACCAGACAGAGATGATGACGATCTATGAGGAAGGCTCCTTCAGAGAGGGCGAGGGCATCAAGACCGACCATGCCGCCGAGGAGGGAATCAAGGTCTATGGCGACTACGTCTCCGAGAAGCTGGACCTCGGGCGGCCTCTGAAGGTCGTCTTAGACATGGGGAACGGGGCGGCCTGCAATATGGGTCCTCTCTACAGGAGACTGGGTTTCGACCCCATGGTACTCAACGGAGAGGCCAACGGTTTTTTCCCCGGCAGAGGGCCTTCGCCCACAGAAGAGTCCCTCCAGGAGGCCGCCAGGACCGTCGTTGCGACCGGCGCGGGCTACGGCGTGGGCTTCGACCCTGATGCCGACCGGGGCCTGGTGATAGACGACCTGGGCAGGATCGTTCCTCCGGAGAAGATAGCGATCATACTGGCCAAGAAACGGTACCGACCGGGCGACGTGGTGATCGCGGGCTTCGACTGCTCCATGATAATCGAGAGAGAGCTGGAGCCTGCAAGCATAACGGTTCTCAGGGAACGGGTGGGAGACGTCTACGTGGCCAACAGGGTGAAGACCGAGGGTGCCGTCCTGGGCGTGGAGCGAAGCGCCCACTTCTTCCTGCCCGAGTTCCAGTACTCCGACGATCCTTTCGCCATGAGCTTCGTCCTGGGCGAGGTCGTCGCCGGAGGAGAGAAGCTCTCCACCCTCTCGGATGCGATACCCGACTATCCCTACCTCCTGCGGAGCATCGAGATGGATCGGGACCCAAAAGAGGTGATGGCGCGGTTGGAAGAGGAGCTGGCTCACATGGCACCGGACACCACCGACGGTCTTAAGATAACCACGGACAGCTACAGCGTTCTGATACGGCCTTCCAACACCGAGCCGCTGATCAGGCTCTACCTGGAGACGACCAAAGACGATCTGGATGAACTGACCCAAAGATACGAAGGCCAGATAAGGGCGGTTATGAAGTCTTAGCCGTAGGGACCGAGGACCCGGGACGTCTCGGGAACCTATTTATCCCTGCCTCATCACCATATTGCCGGGCTGATGCAAGTTGAGCTTCGAAGACGTCTGCGTTCTGATCCCCACCCTGAACGAAGAGGACACCATCGCCGAGGTGATCGAAGAGTTCAGGGCGATGGGGTTCGAGAACGTGCTGGTGATAGACGGCAACAGCGTCGATGATACCGTAGGTCGGGCCAGGGAGGCCGGAGCCCGCGTTATCCTCCAGAGCGGGAAGGGCAAAGGCCAGGCTCTCAAAGAGGCCTTCGATCAGATAGAGGATGGCTACATCCTGATGATAGACGGGGACGGGACCTATCTGCCCTCCGAGGCTCACATCCTGCTGGACCCCCTTTTGCAGGGGAGATCGGACCACGTGGTGGGAAACCGGTTCGGCAACCTCCAGAAGGGCGCCTTCACCAGGCTGAACATGACCGGTAACAGGCTGATCAACTCCCTATTCAGGTACATCTACAGGGTGCCCTTGAACGACATCCTATCCGGCTACCGGGCCTTCTCCGCGGAGAGCATAAGACGGCTCGACCTCACCATGACCGGCTTCGAGATCGAGACGGAGATGTCCATCGAGAACGTGAAGAAGGGGCTGCGCATAACCGAGGTGCCCATAACCTACGGGCAGAGGCGAGCAGGCACCCTGACCAAACTCAACCCCCTCCGGGACGGTGCCAGGATCATGGCCACCATATACAAGATGGCCAAGACCCATAACCCGCTATTTTATTTTGGGGTTATAGGATCCTTGTTTGGTGTGATGGGATTTCTGCTGGGGATCTACGTGGCGATGGACTGGCTAGACGGCCGGATCGAGCATATCCCCCTGACTATACTCACCGCCATACTGATCATCGTGGGGTTCCAGCTATTCTTGATGGGGATTCTTGGAGACGTGATAGCTTCTCTGCACCAGGAGTCCATGCGTGAGCTGTACCGGAAGAAGTAGAATTCCTGAGCGCCGATCCGATCGCCATCGTGTCGCTCATCTATGGACGCCCCTTCACCTCTCTTGCAGGCACCCCTGCCCAGACGGTTCTTGCTAGAATCTTCTTGTTCTTGGACACCAGGGTGCAGGCGCCCACCGTTGCCCCCTCACCGATCTCCGCGCCGGGCATGATCAGCGACCTCGTGCCCAGGGTGCAGTTCTTGCCGATCTTCACCTTCTTCAGGTACAGGGTATCTCCTTCGACCAGATGACCCAGGACCCGAGCGTCTTCGCCTATGAAGGCTCCATCACCGATCTCCACCAGATCGGGATCGGTAAGCTGCCCTGCGATTATCACCCCATCGCCTATGGAAGCCCCGCACCGCCAATAGGCCTTCGCTCGGAGCTCCTTGGGGATCAGAATCTCGACGACCCGGAGATAACCCATCTTTTGGTTCCAGAACTCCGGTTCATCTGCCCATTTGATATGAAAGACGCCTTCCGATCCGCCCCAGGTCCTGACGCCCCGACAGCAGAACGCCACAACTAGAGAAAGGTAGCCTATGGCAAAGACCAAGATAACAGGGATGAAGAGCGCCAAGAACGCCCCAAAAGAAAGGGACGCTATGAAGCATAAAAGCAGATAGACGGCCAACCCGGATAGTACCGCCGCTGGCAACGTAAAAGACAATATCGCGAAGAAGGTCCTTTTGGTGAGATGGGCCATGGATGAGTATCGTTCCGGATTTATTTAACCTGCCCCGCCCACGGTAGCCTCTTCGATCAGCACATGCGGCGATCCGTCGCTTATCGGCACCCACTGACCGGCCTTCCCGCACCTGCCGCTGTTGAAACTGAGATCGTCGCCCACGGCCTTGATCCTGTCCAGGGTCTCCAGGGTATGTCCCGATAGGGATACGTCCCTGAGCAGCCCGGCGATCTCGCCGTCTTCTACCAGATAACCGCGCTTGGCGTTGAACTGAAATATCCCCTCGGCAGGGCTGACCTGCCCTCCCCTGCTGCCCAGGAGATAGACGCCTTCGCCCAGCTCTTCCAGCATCTCCTCGAAGGACCAGTCGCCTTCGGCCAGATAGGTATTGCTCATCCTCACCACGGGCCGGGCGCATCCCTGGGCCCGGGCGTTACACGACGCACCACCCAGCCTGGCCGCGGTCTCCCGAGAATGGAGATAAGAGTTGAGAACACCCCTCTCGACGAGGACGGTCTCTTTTGACGCGCTGCCCTCGTCGTCGAAGGGGTAGTACCCGTACCTGGGCAGACCAGGATCATCCTTCACGGTCACCAGATCCGTGCCGATCTTCTTGCCCAGACGACCTTCCAGAACAGATCCGCCTTCCAGGACTATGTCTGCCTCGGTAGCATGACCCACAGCCTCGTGGACGAAGACACCGCCCAGCTCCTGGTCTACCACCACGGGAAAACTGCCGCCCTTGGGCGTTTTGGCGTCCAAAAGATCGACCGCGGTCTGGCCAGCCTTCTTCGCAAGCATGATGGCGTTCACATCCTCGAAGAGCTCCAGACCGCAGACGCCGGCCCTGCTCTCCATGCCCGCCTGGTAGATGCCGTTTTGCCTGGCCACCGCGGTAACGAAAAAACCCAGCCGGGTAAACTCGTACTCCATATCCCTGCCATCAGAACTCCTATACCCAACGGAAGCGTTTGTCTCGTTGTAGGCCGCCTGGGTGCTGGAGATTCCCTCGACCTTCGCCGCCGTCTCGATCTCTCTGAGCAGCTCCACCTTCTCCTCCAGGGATAGATCCTGGGGATCTTTCTTGACCGGAAGGCCACCGCCCCGTCCCGGCTCGGAGTATGCGAGATCCAGCTCTTCGCCATCGTCAATCTTTCTGGCTATCACCTTGGCGATCTCCAGCTTATCGTCAAGATCGTCCAGACGATCCGTGCACACGAACCCCCAGGCCCCACCGGAAAGAGCCCTTATGGCAGCACCCTGGAAGAAGCTCTCCGAGATCTCGTCCAGGTCGCCGTTATCCAGCACGACCCTGGTGTTCTTTCCTTTGACCGCCCGGACGTCATAAAAAGATATCATACGCTCCTGCTGGGCACTGATATGGGCTCGGGCAGGTTAATTCCGAGGTTCTTCTCGGAGGCAAACCTCTTCAGCGTCTCTAAGAGCCTGGTCCTCTGACCGGACGGCCCGGCCAGGCTGTACTCGAAGACCTCGTCGATGGTGGTGACCGGTATGATCTTGATCTTGTCCTGGAATACCTCGTCTATGAGGACATCATCCTCGTTGGACTTGGGTATGAGGACCGTGGTTATCCCCGACAACGCCGCTGCCTCGATCTTCTGAGTCACGCCACCCACCGGCAACACGTCCCCTCTGACAGAGAGGGACCCTGTCATGGCCACGTCCTGCTTGATGGGCACCCCCGCCAGCGCCGATATTACCGCCGTGGCGATGGATATGGAGGCGCTGTCTCCTTCGACACCTTCGTAGGTTCCTATGAACTGGATATGCACGTCCTTATTGGCGATGTCCTCACCCAGGAACTTCTTTATCAGAACAGATACGTTCTGGACCGCCTCTTTGGCGATCTCCTGAAGCCTGCCGGTCGCGATCACCTTGCCCTCTTCCTTGGATTGCGCGGAGGTAACCTCGGCCATTATGGGGAGAACGATCCCTGTGTCGGCCATCACTGCCAGCCCGTTCACCCGGCCGACCTTTGCTCCACGGTTCTTGAACATGCTGTAGTCCTTGCGCCTCTCGAGGTACCGGTCTGCAAGCTGCTGCTCGACGCTCCTGGCCATCTTCTTAGCCTGGAGAACGTGCTTGGCCTCGGTGAGGGGGGTGCCTTCCGACCTGGCTATGTCTCCTGATACCCGGATCAGCCCGCCCAGGTCTCTGAGCATCAGTGATAGGTGACCCTTCCGGCCTGCTCTTCTCTTCGCCTCCCTGAGGATCTCAGCCACGGCGTTTCTGGTGAGGTGGGGTATCTTCCCGTCTCTCACCACCTCTTGAGCCACGAACCTGACCAGCTTGTCCCTGTTCGTCACGTTGTCGTCCATGGTGTCCCTCATATAGATCTCGTAGCCGTACCCCTTGATACGAGACCTCAGTGCAGGATGCATGCCGTTGACCGCGTCCAGGTTGCCTGCAAGGATCATTATAAAGTCGCAGGGGACTGGCTCTGTCCTGACAAGGGCACCGGAGCTGCGTTCGCTCTGACCGGTGATGGGGTACTCACCTTCCTGTAAGGCTGTGAGCAGGCTCTGCTGCGATTCGGGCCTCAGAGTATTGACCTCGTCGATGAAGAGGACGCCCTTGTGAGCCCTGTGGATGGCACCGCCCTCCACCCTATCGTGACTGGGGGTCTCCAGCCCGCCCGACTGGAAGGGGTCGTGCCTGACGTCGCCCAGCAGCGCTCCAGCATGGGCCCCGGTAGCATCTACATAAGGCGCTTTCTTCCGCTTGTTGTTGTCTACCAGCATCTTGGGAACGAGGATGTCGTCCTTGGGAAGCAGGTAGCGCATGGATAAGAATATCAGGGCTGCGGCGATTATCCCGAAGAGGAGCTGGCCCGTGTAGTAGGCATATACCAGGAGGCCCATCATGATCAGCATCAAGAACATGTTCCGCGTCTGAGCCTTCTTCCGCGCCTCCATCTTGAGAGAATCGACGATCTGTCGGCCCCTGCCGGCAGGGACCACCCTGACCCGCGGGTTGTTGTTATCATCGGGGTTGTTGTAGATTAAGACGTCCTGGAGGTCTTCGAGTGGGAGTAGCTCGCTCATGGCCCTGCCAAGCATCGATTTTCCCGTCCCGGGCGAACCGATCAGCATCACATGGCGCTTCTGATGGGCGGCCTTCTTTATGATCTCTACAGCCTCGTCCTGGCCGATCACCTGGTCGATGAGGCTATCCGGCACGCTAATGGTGCTGGTATCTTCGAACTCCGCGTCGCCCAATAGATCCTTTGAGTTTTCTATATCCAAATTATCGGCCCTCTTAATTATATTATGTCGTTCCAAGCTATATAACTGATGCTCAGGTACCAAACACGTATCACGCCTCGAAGCTTTCTATTATATCCTGGTGCTCCTCCACAAGACCAGGGGTGAGCAGGTCTTCGACCCGTCGGCGGGCATGGTCGAAGTGCCTCCTCTCTACCTGAATCCTGTCCAGGACAGGAGGCCCTCCGTCCATCCCTGGCTTTATCTGCTCTCTCAGTGCCGCCATGCCTGCCTCTCTGCAGAGGGTCTCTATCTCTGCGCCGCTCAGGTTCTCGGTCAGTTCTGCAAGCTCGGGTATGGAGACGTCCCCGGCCAGGGGCATCTCTCTGAGGTGGATAGCCAGTATCCGTTCTCGAGCCTTTTTGTCCGGCAGAGATATATTTATCATCCGGTCGAACCTTCCCGGCCGGAGCAGAGAGGGATCGATCAGGTCGGGCCGGTTGGATGCGGCGAGGACCACCACGTCCCTCAGCTCCTCCAGTCCGTCCATCTCGATGAGGAACTGACTCACCACCCTCTCGGTGACCTGCGACTCCAGTCCGCATCCCCTCGCAGGAACTATGGAGTCGATCTCGTCGAAGAATATCAGAGCAGGAGACGCCAATTTCGCTTTTCGAAAGACCTCTCTCACCGCCCGCTCCGACTCCCCCACCCACTTGCTCAGAAGCTCGGGGCCCTTTACGGAGATGAAGTTTATCTGGCTCTCCGTGGCCACCGCCTTGGCCAGGAGGGTCTTGCCCGTGCCGGAGGGACCGTAGAGGAGGACGCCCCTGGGCGGCCTGATCCCCACCGACGAGAATACCTCAGGATACCTCAGCGGCCACTCTACTGCCTCGATCAGCTCTTGCTTCGCCTCTTCGAGCCCGCCGATGTCGTCCCAGTGGACCTCGGCCACCTCCACGAAGACCTCCCGCATGGCGCTGGGCTCGATCTTCTTCAGGCCCTCCTGAAAATCTCTTCTGCCCACCCGCAGTTCTTCCAGGACCTCGGGCGGTATATCCTTCTCGTCGTCCAGGTCGGGTATGAGCCTGCTCAGGGTGTGCATGGCCGCCTCTTTGCAGAGCGACGCTAAGTCCGCCCCTACAAAGCCATGGGTCACCTCGGCGATCTCCTCCAGATCCAGGGACTCGTCGAAGGGCATCCCCCTCGTATGGACATAGAGGATCTCCAGACGACCGATCTTATCCGGGATCCCGATCTCGATCTCCCGGTCGAAGCGTCCTCCTCGTCTCAGGGCAGGATCCAGGGCGTTGGGTCTGTTGGTGGCCGCGATCACTATCACCTCGCCCCTCGACGAGAGACCGTCCATCAAGGCCAGGAGCTGGGCCACCACCCGGAGCTCCAGGTCGCCGGAAACCTCCTCTCTCTTGGGGGCGATAGCGTCTACCTCGTCGATGAATACGATCGAGGGAGCGTTCCGCTCGGCCTCATCGAAGATCTCCCTCAGCCTTTTTTCGCTCTCTCCATAGAACTTGGAGATGATCTCCGGGCCGCTTATGCTCATGAACCTGGTATCGGTCTCTCCCGCCACCGCTCTGGCGATCAACGTCTTTCCCGTGCCCGGCGGTCCGTGGAGGAGAAGGCCCCTGGGTGGTGTTATCCCCAGCCTGTTGAAGACCTGCGGGTACCGGAGAGGCAGCTCGATCATCTCCCTGATCATCCTGATCTCTCTGGCCAGGCCGCCTATGTCCTCGTAGGAGATCTCTCTCACCGTCAGCTCATCGAGGGGTTCTTTGAGGATCTTGATATTGGTATTTGGGGTGACCAGTACCGGACCTTTGGGTGTGGTGTTAATCACCACGAAACCCAAAGAGCCGCTGATCATCTTCACCCGGAGGCGCTCGCCCTTGACCACCGGCCTGCCGGTGAGGGTTCGCAGAAGGTACTGGGGTCCTCCGATCAGCCTGATCTGCTCTGTGGGGGCGAAGACGATCCTATCGGCAGGCCGGACCGCGGTCTTCCTCACCACCACCCGGTCGTCGATCCTCACCCCCAGGTTGCTCCTCAGCTCACCGTCTATCCTGACGGCCCGATAGGAGGAGGTGGAGGAAGAAGATGAAGAAGAGAAAGATGAAGAAGAGTTCCGGTATCCCGGCCAGGCCACGGCGCAGGCGGTCTTCTTGCCCCGTATCTCCACGACGTCGCCATCATCCAGGCCCAGCTCGCGCATCATGTTCTGGTCCATCCTGGCGATGGACCGGCCGGCGTCCCTGTGATGGGCCTCGACCACCTTGAGAGTTATGGACTCGATCATGCTAAAGGTGCTTTGGTCTATATGGACCATCTGCCGTCTTTCTTCCGCACCTTTCCCAGCACGGCCAGCCTCTGGAGGCAGTCCTCCACCAAGAGGGGGGACATCCTCAGCATCTCGGCCAGGTATTCGGTGCTCGCCTCTCCCGAGAGGAGGGCGATGAGCGTCTCAGCTTCGAGTTGGTCCTCGGTATCCTCATCTATCAGATCGATTCCCAGGCGCTTCGTCTCCATCGCTTCGGCCTCGATCTCTTCCAGAAGGCATCTCAGCTGGTGGCGTTTCTCTTCAAGTTCTCTGAGACGGGCGCTGAGCTGGTCCAGATCCGGTGAACGGTGGACGTTCTTCTGGATGGTACCTTCGGGCCGGTAGGTCCTTACCCCGTAGGTGTGGGGCGTGACCACCACCTCCATGACCAGGCAATCTACGATCCTGAAGTACTTTCTGCGACGGTTATCGCGGTAGCACTCGATCAGGCCCGCACGCTCCAGCATATCCAGGTGGGATATCACCGCCTTGGGTCCCACGTCCAGGCGCTTGGCCATCTCGTTGAAGTAGAAGGGCCTGAAAGAGAGAAGCTGCAGGATGCGCCTGCGGTTCTCGTTTCCCAGTATATCGAGCAGCTCAACGGTCTCCAAAATGATCACTCAAACAGTAATTCCGTGTTAGTAACTTTTGGTGAATATATAAAGCTTTCGTCGATGGTCGAAGGATCGGGGGTTATTCATACGATCTCCGGCGGTGGCTGGTGCGGGGACGATCACTTATCAGCCTGCATGAGCTGCAGCTCGTCTCGATGCAAGCTTTCGGCACCTAGACATCAGGAAATGTAGGAGACGTTCCCTAGTGTCGAGTCATGCGTAAA
>DAOG01000112.1 GCA_002501765.1 Methanosaeta sp. UBA204 | reverse complement strand
TTAATAGATATGGGGCACCATGATTTGTTGTATTCCAATAGTTCCCAATACATTTTAATCCATTTCTCGTCATCACCTGTTTTTATCCCCTGCGGACATTCACAATAGTCAAGCAAAAGCTTAGAGCTTCCATATGCGTTAGGTTGTATCCTGTGGCTAGGATTAAGCAACTGATCGTTCTGTGAAAGGATAGATATTGAATCAGACCTAATGTTACTTGATTTTGCATCAGTGTTTCTCGCCTCGAACACGTCAATAAAAACAAAAGACGATGTAGTGTCATTCATTCTTTTTTCAATGCTAAGCAAGACAACATCGACTACTTCACCACTAATTGTTTCAAAGGCATGGGGACCAAGCATGACAACGAAGTTAAGTCTATATAATTCAAGGATGTTTTTTCTTAGTTTTCGGAAGTAGTCTTTGTTGGTAATAGCGCTTGAAGTAACCACAGAATAGCATCCTCCACCAGCGATGTTGGATCTTAAGAACTTATCCAAGAAGACGGTAGCCAGATCTCCTTTTGATGTTTCATGATATCGTGCGCAGTAATTCTTCAGATATTGTCCCTGTTTTCTTATTCCTAAGTACGGCACATTGGTGACGACCCAGTGATACCTCCCGGCCAGCATCGGCGCAGCTCTCGCAATCCCCTGCGCCACAACGCCCATCTCCTTCAGTTCATCGTCCTGTTCCCTTCTGAGCGCCTTTGTCAGCAGCGGCGCGAGATCATCCCATCCAAGTCCAAGTAGGTTGCCCTGGGATAATCCGGCCTTGGGATCGATCAGGCTGCCCAAAAGCGGCGCGTCCTTGAACTGCTCATAAAGCTCCTCCAAGGCGCTCTCCAGGTTTTCGTCACCCCTTGCAAGCGCCAGCCAGTCCTCTTTTTTGGCGCTTATGGAAAGCCCCGAGCAGGCGAGTGCCATCTCTGGAAGCGTCCGGAATCCGCCAGCGTCTGGATAGCGCCAGGCGGAAAGCGCCAGAGCAAAGGCGGCAAGCTCCACACATCGCGGGTCGATCTCCAGCCCGTGGAGGTTGTCACGCAAAACCGCATCTATCGCCTCTTTGGAAGAGAGTCCCTCCAGCTCCATGCGCATGGGAACCAGCATCAGCAAGGCTGCCACCAGGAAATGCCCAGATCCGCAGCAGGGATCGAGGATCGTAAGCTCGCTCAAATGCTCAGGCCAGCCGTCGAAAGTTCCGGCAGCCGGAGTCCAGACACCATCCTCTGTCCTGATAAAACGCAGGTAATCGAGAGGAACGCCAGGCAAAGACGCCTTTTGCCGGAGTTCCTCTTCACCGGCGGCATCTGCAAGGTCGGAGTGCGTCAAGCGCCTGGCAGCCCACCATGCACCAAGCGAGTTATCGAGCAGGAATGCGACCATGTAAGGCTCGGTGAAAAGCTGGGTTACGACAGGAAGCTCCCGGGCGCCGATCTTCACCTCTGAGGCGTTGATCTCGTCCTTCTTCTTTGCCTGCCAGAACTGATAGACCCAGCCCAGAGAATCAGATGCAAAAAAGACCTCTCTTGGAAGATCTGCCACCAGCATCTCCAGCTTTTGCTGGTGCTCCGGCGAAAGTTCGATCAAGAAGACGGGCGAGTCTGGTCGAAATATCTGGGGCAGCATCCTGGCAGCATAGCGGGACGCAAGCTCCCAGCCGTCCTTTGCACCCTCATCGAATGCCAAGTCCTCGCACTCTTCGAGGGTTACGGCCACAGGATCGATTGGGTCCGGATACATGAGCAGGCGGTTCTCGGCCAGGAAACGGGCAAAGAGCATGCGGTGCCAGTGCTCGTAAGCCACTTCTTCAACGAGACGGTCTATCTCCTGGGTTTCGACCTTGGGATTGCGGAGATCACCAAGCTGGCGACCATGAGCACGCAACTTGCGGCGCAATATCCTGTTGTCTTCCGATAAATGAGGAAAAGGAGTGGCTTCGCCAACTCCGAGCTGATCCAGCGCGGATTTGGCGGCTTTTTCGGAAACGTCCCGCGCATCTTTTACTGTGCGCTCCAACTTGTTTCGTAAAGTCTTTTCAAGTGGCTGCATATCAAAACCTTGCTTCCTGCTTGAATGATGATAAATGCCCATCGAACGACCAGATATAAACCTCCAGTCGTGGACTCTGCTGACAAAGCCTGTGGAAATCATGAATGATGGAAAGATCACCCAAACCATACTCTTTCATGGCACAGTCCGGGAAATCTTTCAACCATTGCTGCAACTGTCCTTCAGTTAGAAATTTGATCGGCTTGAAAGGGGACTTTCCGTCGAGTGCTTTCTGCACTTGAGATACAAACTTTTTCGCGCACCTTCTGCGCTGGCGCCCATCTCCGTTTTGTGCTATGTGATTGCCAGTTTCAAGTATGGTCGCCATTGGGAGAAATAGCGTCTCATTATTTTGAATCTTGGTTTCAAGATCGGATAATACCTCTTTGTGATGCGCGTTCTTCGTTGGAACGTTGAGAATCTCGACAAAGACGGAGGTGTCAATCAGGCATGTTGCGCTCAATCCGACACCTCTTCTTTGAGTTCTTCCAGCCAGGACAGTGCAACTTGCTTTTGTTCTTCTGGTGTAGTCTTATCTTTGATGAAACGGTCCAGCACCTGTTTTGTCATCAGTTGGCCGAGAGGCCCCTGTGCGACAAGCTCAGGATAACGGTCAAGATCACCCAGCCGTACAATGCGACTGTCCCCAACCTCTGGGTCCCTGAAGCTGCAAAGAACATCGCCCAGTGAATCATAGGGAAGCGCATCTAATAGTGCAGGGTTATGTGACGTCAAAAGTACCCGAAGGTTGCGCTTCTCGGAAATTTTTATGATCTGCTTGATGAGGCCTTCGGCGCGACTGGGATGGACACCGTTATCGACTTCTTCAATTATTACAAGAGATCCATAAGGTGCCGCCAAAAGAGTTGCGCCAACCGCCAGGACCCGCAAGGTGCCATCCGAAAGTACTGGAGCATCAACCACCCTATCCCTATTGCCAAAGGACTCTACCAGTTGGACCATGACATCGCTCCGCTGTGTCTCGATGAAACGAATGTCTGTGATATCCTGTTCCGGAAGGGAGCGGACAAACTCAAGCAGCAGGTCTCTGTTCGCAGGATCTCCATTCCATATCTTATACAGAACACTGGACAGATTAGCGCCGTCCTCCTTCATCTCATCATCTTTGGCATAAGAATAACCGTGCATCACAGCAGGTCGTGGATCGAGAAATACCACATTCCGGAGAGCCTTGCGAATACCCTTGACAACAGAGGGAATAATCCTCTGCGATTTCTTGTTTGATTTATCAAACCGCCCCGGGGTTTCAAGCTGGTAGAAGATGGCTTGCCGGTTAGAACAAGGAATTTGTGGCATTTTCCCACCTCTCTTAAAGTTGTTGTACTCCACACTGATTTCATCTGTGTGGACATTGGGCTGGCCATACACACGATACAGCGGAAGAGGCTCCGAATCTTTTGAGACGGACTCATCAGTAATTATCAGATGATCCGAAACGAGGCCGATTTCCAGAGATAACTTATTCCAATCTCCTTTTATCCCGTCCATCTGGCAGCCGATCTCAAACCCCTTATCTATGTCCAGGAACAGATTTGCAGGCTGTCCGCGAACAAGAGAATCTGCCCCCTTGATGCTACGTTCGATATCGTCCAAACGACTGCCCTTGGCAAGCCAGGACAAAAGACGAATTGCTTCTAAAGCATTGCTTTTACCGGAGGCATTTGCACCGATCAAAAACGTAAGCGTGGCCAGAGGCATCTCTGCGGCCTTGTAGCTTTTAAAGTTCTTGATGGAAATTGAAGTGATCATTGCACTTTTACCTCACACTATGACCGGCCCGTTCTTGACCTTTTCTCTAAGAATTCGAGTTACTTCCTGTAACCATTCATTCATATCTTCTTCTGTCTTCAAAGTCTTGCTGGGAAGTTTAACCCGCTGAACTTTCGGCACCATTAGCCTGGCAGCAGCGACCTTGACCTGTTCGAACCGCTCAGGGATGGCTTCTATCTTGTCCGAAAACATGGAAAGCGAAACTCCGTCTAAAGTCCTCAATACATCCTCGGTGGACTGCACACCGATCTCTGGGCGCTTGGCTCCTGTCAGCTTATGGTCAGACAAAAGTGTATCGCGCTGTCCTGGTTCCAGCTTCATCCAGTTAGAATCAATCTCGAGCCGCTCCATGCCCTCTTCAAACCGGGCCTCATACTCAGCATCCAGGTCGTTCAAAGCCTTTCGTAGATGATCTGTCATGTCTGCCACAAGCGACGATATCGGATCAGGATCGCCAAGGAGAAGTCGCTGCTGCTCAATTTGCTGAACCTGGGTTTTGATGAGTTCAGCCTCTCCAGTTCCTCCCGCATGATCCAAAAGGCGTTTCAGAACGGTCCAGGAAGGCCAGCGCATCTCGATACGTGCGGCAAGATTTGTCCAGTCGCCGATTGCCTGGACGAGTTCGTCCTTCTGGTTGTAAAGGGCCAGGAGCTGCTCATTCCCGGATCTCAGCCGTATTTCTTCCAGCGAGGAAGTATCGGGACGAGCTGGCTTTGGAGCATCACCTCCTGCACTCTCTGCCAGTTCTTGCATCTTAAGAAGGAACTGAGGCATGGATCCCAGTTCTTCGCCTTGTTTGTACTGAATGCCGGCTTTTTGCAGCACCTTTCGAATCTCAATACGCTGCCTTGCGGTTAATGTGGTGGACTCAACCTTGAGCATCACCTTCCCAACGGCTTTTCGCTCCAGGTCCTTATAACCGACAAGCTGGCCTCGCTCATCATGTGCCCGAATATCACCTGCTACCAGGAGCACTAACAAACCACCGTCAACAGCATCCCTCGGCCACCCAAAAGGTGCATCCTCAAAACGAGTGCGAATATCTGCGCCTTTCTTGCCGCCAGCAATGGCCTCTAGAATTGCTTTACAGACTGGGTTATTTTTTGCTTCATCCTCATAGCCCACTGCCTTGAGGGCATCGGGCGAGCCATTCTTTGCCCTGGAGTAGACCTTATCCCACCCAGCATGGTCGGCGATGTAGAACTGCGGGTACAGGCGCTGCAACGAATTTTCGGCGCCCGTGAGCACTTTGTCCTGCAAATCGCTTCCGATAATTTCATTTCCACCTCCCTGGAACACCAATGAACCGGAGAATGATTCTTCCAAAAGTTCCTTAATCCTTCCTTCGGCTCTTTGTTTGCGGGTCTCCATGCCAGCACGGGCTTCGGCACCTTCGGGAGTGTTGGGGACACCGCGAATGTCCAGAGTAGCGCTTGCTGCCTTGTAATCAATGAGATGGTGGCGCAGATCGTCAGGGGAACGCTTGGGAATAAAGACAAAGATGGTCGGCGACTGGTTTCCTGCCTGGCGTGCCTCAGCGCGAACAGAGTTCTCGTCAGTGCTCCAGTCGTCACGAACCCAGACGCAAACTTTCTTTTCGCAATCTGTGGGTAGCTGGCCGTTGAACACTGGAAATATTTCCCTGGTTGCCTTGGATTTTCCCTGGGTAAGAGAGAGCGTCTTCACCAGTTCCCCGAACATGTAGCGAGTACGGTCATCACGCTCGGTCTCGATCCGGTGCGCTTCATTCGCCAGCCGGTTGAGCTGGCTTTGAAATTCATTATTCCAGGCTGTGCTTTCATCGGTCTGGATGCGGTACTCGTCTCCTACAGGCATGAGAAGTTCGCATTTTTCTAAGAGCCCCGGAAGTTTGCTGCGCAATGCGCTGCTCCCCTCAGAGAGATCTTCTACCATCAGATCGGCAATGGTATCGACGGTCGCCTTGATACCGATCTCATTGTTACTGCCTGCAAGTTTATTGATGAGAAAGACCAGGCCGCAGGCGCGCGCCATGAGGCGTTCATCTTTCGAACCCCCGTCCAATTTCATCGTCTTTTCATAAACCGTACGGGGCAGGGTCCTGGACGTTAGCAGTTTGTAGGCAGAATCAAAATAGAGATAGTCCGCCGGGACAACATGGCCCAGAGAGTCATCCAGATTGGTCTGGATTACCTTGTGTACCATGCTGAGCTGGTTTCTTAGCTGGCTGTCGGTACCGGTCTGATCGAGAACGCGCAGCGTGTTCTCCCAGAAGCGGCGTCTAACTGGCAAGATGGGGTAATCCTGGGCAAAATACGAGATGTCGTCCTGCCGGTGGCCAATTGTAGTGCCTGACAGGTGACGGGAGATCTCGCCAAGGTTGGTCTGCATCATATCCTCAATCGGTGAGATTGCGTATGCCTTCTTGGCTAAAATAACCTGGCGAATCACCGCATCTACGTCAGCATCGGAGAGCTCGACTCGGATCGTGAACCTGCCTTCGAGTCTCTTGAGGTTGGATGTACCGGTCACCGCCGTCTGACCTGTGCCGATAAATAGAAGCTTACTACCGATGTTCTTGCAGCAAGCCTCGACCACCTCCTCCACATCATTCGACCGCTGGCTATCTTCGCCGATATACTGCTGAACCTCATCGAGGACGATGAGGGTTAGAGGGAATTCATCTTTCTGTGTCAGGGCTCGACGAATGGCAGTGAGCATTTCGTCACTTGATATATCCTGAACGTTGGGATACAGATTGTTGAGCGTTTCAACGCAGCTCTTAACTGAAGAAAACAGGTTGGGTTTGGCATGTACCAGCGCTTCGTGGAGGCCTTCTGCCACATAGAAGTTTTCAAGCTCCTCATTCCAGTCATACCCGTTCTGCTCCAGATATCCCCTGACAGTTTTATAGATCTCTTCACGCTTCAGCCACATCACGAAACGGGCAACAGGATACTGCTCGGGAAGATCAATTGACTTGAAGATGATGCGGAGAAGTGCCAGCCGGACGCTTCCGCTCGCACCAGCCCCCAGAGTTCCTGAAGCTGCATGAATTCCACCGTGACGTTTGGACTGTGTGGAAAGCTCTTTCAGCAAATCTTTGATATTCTGAGGAAGACTCGCAATACCGCGAGCAGTGGCCCCATCCGTAAAGGCCGAATCGACCCAAAGGGCACTGAGCATTTTGACCAGATGGGATTTGCCGGATCCGTAGAATCCACTGACCCAGACGCCTGGCTGCTGCGCTTCATTGATGTTTTTAAGGTAGATTTCCAGTATGTGCTCCAAGCCCTTCTCGTACTGTCCTTCACAAACGAAAGTCTCCAGCTCGTAGCGGAGCACCTCTTCCTTCTCGTCGTTGACACTCGCCACACCCTCGTTCACAAGCTTTTGGGTAGCCGGATCTTTCTTGTAAATTTCCCGATTGTTCATCATCAACCCCTCGCTTAAAACTCCTTACCCGCCGTTATCGGCACGGCGTGATAGTTCCACCCGTCATATCCGTCCAGCAACCGATAGTTGTTGTTCTCATAGCTCCCTGGGAAGAAAACCAGGAGTCTGCCCTCTACGAGTGGAGCGATCGCATCAACGACTTCTTTGACCTTTAAAAGTCCAAAGAGCGAGCCAACTCCTTTCAGGGCAACGACAGATCCTTCAGAAACAGCATTATCCTGAAGGAATTTCTCAAGTTCTTGTTTGATAAAGGCGAGATAATTGGGGAGCAGCGTTGAGAGAAGATCTGGTTTCTGAAAGTAGCTCTTTGCATACCGCTGACCAGCGAGCCAATCGGCAAAGGTGTCTGTAAGGTCGAAGACGAACCAGCCATGACCGGCCTTACGGGTCACAATTTCGAATTCATCGATCTTTGCCCGAAGGCGAAGTTCATCATTTTCGTCATACACACAAAAAATAACGCGCTGAGCAGCCGCCACATCGCTCCTCCACGGGATTTCTATGAATTTGCTGTACGATTTTATGAGGCGTTTAATTTTGCTCACGAATCCACTCCCTTTCTTGTGCGGTTAGAAGATTTGGAAACTGAACCTCAATCACATTACCTACACGTTTGAATATGATCCATCCGCGACGAGATGCAATTTCTGCCAATTCCATGGCGTTTTGTTCAGAGCAGTCGAGAAGATGCGCATACTCGGTCATGAACAACGCTTCCCCACGAATTCCTGCTAGATATCCAAGGAAAAGCGCATAAGATACTGAGCCGGGAGTTGCTCTCGCTCTTGACCGGATCTTTCTATTTTTTCCAACCAGATGGCCGGACTTTGTCCATGTGGAGTTCAAGTTTTGCGCAGTCGATTTCAGCGTCGCTTTGCTAAAACGACCAGGGCCTTTACCATCTATATACTTTTCCAGGGCTGTGCGACTGACAGTTGATTCTTCTGTGAATTTTAGAATGAAGTGAGCGCTCATTCGGAGGAGGGAATCTCTTCCATAGGCACACAACAAGGCCAGAAGTGGCTGTCCGTCAACATCCCTACTCCAAAAATAAAGAAGCGCCCGAAAAACAGTAACTGACGGATCGAGGGAGTAAAGATAGACTAGGTGCCTTCCGGTAAGCTTTCTGTTTTTTCCGGAACGTTTGCAGAGGCAATTATCTTTTTCGATAGCTTTGAGGTAATCGCTTTTACTTGCATCCGGACTGCCTACGTAAGATAACAGAAGTTGCAGATCTTCCAGCATCATAGTGCGGGCAGTATGTACACTGCCTTTCCCGAATCTGAATCCGAAACGTGATATCTCATTAATTTTCTCTTCATTCATATTAACAACTTACATACCTTCCTGGTAGTTTGCAGTCATTCTATTCAAAATATGCCTCAAATTTCTGAACTTCATCACCCTCCAGACAGAATGTGTTTCGGCAGTGTAACGAACTTTATGTAATTTGGCAGACTCTGTATCCACCCATGGCCTATTCCTCTTCCATCGATAAATACCTTCTACCTGTAACCCATTCTGATACCCCACTATCCGCCCCCTCAGCTCCTCCTCGAACCCTAGGACTTCGCCCACCTCCAGCCTGACCTTCCTCACGCCCCCATCCTTGAGATAGAACAACTCCGCCCCTACCATCGGCCTGAAGAGCTCCCTGGCCAAGTACAGACAGAACTTCATCTGGAACTCGTATGCCTCGCCATGAGAATCCGACTCGGCAAACTTGAAGTTCACGATCTTCCAGCCCTCTTCCGTCCTGATCAACTTGTCCGGGCGGCCGTAGAGGATGTACCTGCCGAAAGGCCTGGTGATCTGATATTCATTTCGATAACCAAGAGCGGACTCCATCTCCCCCACCATGGAATGGTCCTTCAGGCGGTCGAGATATTTCCACACCACCCTGGCCTCATACCGGCCGAAACTCATGGTCAGCGCCGGAGGGATCCACGGATCCTCATAGCTTCCCAGCTCTTCCAACTTTCTGGTCCCAACAAACTCCATGATCCGATGCGCCAGGTTCCCCAGATCCTTCGACCGCAAACCCTCACAATCCTCTGCGGTATCTGGCTCTACCATCCGCCCGGTCCAGGCGATATCCTCGACCCCGATGAGGGCCGCGGGAGAGACATACTCCTTGTAGGTCTCCGCCTTCACCGGCTGGATGTAACTGGTGTCAAATGACCTTCTTAACGACCTTGGTAAGACGTCTCCCCTGCCTATGTTTTATGACTTGGGCATACTTCAGCCCCAACTTACCGTAATGCTTCAACAGGGCCTTAGGGTGTTGCTTCAACCCATCCGTCACAAAGAGAGACCGAGACGCAAGACGCTCTTTGGTAAGGCCCACGACCTTGTCTGTCGTGTGCTGTTTTATCTCACCAACAGCATGAGCCACTACAAGACGAGACTCAGAAACCATGCTTACCCAAACTCAGTTTCCACCATCATCACCTTCTTTTAGTTCCGGCAGCCCCCTTTTTTTTAACAGTGGTCCACAGTTCATCAAGTTCAACTTTTGACACGTTTAGGTCTTTCAGAAGCTTCTTGTTTACTTCTTCACTATGCTCTGCAGCTCTCGATAGCCACCTGCTGACGGTCGCAGCACTGACCTCAAGAACTTCGGCGATGCCGCGAAGGCTCATTCCTTTCAAGACCAGCTTAAGTGCTAGCAGGATCGTTTCTTCCTCTGTCCTTAGATCGTAGAAGGCGGTGTTGGTTCTGCTACAAAAAACTCTGCCACATGTGCGACAGACATATTTTTGCACCCTGCCACTCTTCGTGTTGTATGTGTCGTTACCGATTACATTTTCTTTGCCCGCAATTCCGTACAAGTCACAATCCTCGTTAGGACATGCAACATCATCGAATCCCGGTTTTGGACCTCTTCGCCCCATCTTGCGACACCTACAATAAGATAGGACGTAATAGTATATAACATCAACTCACTGCAAATGCACTACCTATTTACACGAGACCAAAGTTCAAAAAGATGTCGAAAAAGGTTTGCCGGAACTCGTGGAGATTTCATTCTAAACGCTCTTGCGAAGGTACAATATCGCCCTAGCTTGTTTATCACCAGAACTTCCTGGCCCGTGGCTCTACGTCGACTCTATCCCAGAGGATCGCAACCGGTCACGCGTTCCAAAACCTTAATACCACGTATCTCAAGGTGATCCACCATGACACTGGTGGACCCCTTCGGCCGGAAGGTCACAGGCCTCCGGATCGCCATCACCTCCAGATGCAACATGAGGTGCATCTATTGCCACCACGAAGGAGAAACTTCTCCGGGCGAGGAGATGTCCAAGGAGACCGTGGTCCAGGTGGTAAAGGCAGGCGCCGACCTGGGGATTAAAAGCGTCAAGTTCACCGGGGGGGAACCTCTGATGCGCTCGGATCTGGAAGATATCCTGAACGAGCTGCCCGGCCACCTGAGCCTATCCCTCACCACCAACGGGACTCTTCTGGCCGGCAGGGCTTCGTCCCTGGCAGAGGCCGGCCTGGACCGGCTAAACGTAAGCCTGGACACACTGAACCCCAGAATCTACTCCGAGATCACCGGCGGGACAAAGAAAGATCTGGACCGGGTGATGGAAGGGATCAGATCCGCCCGGGACGCCGGGCTGACTCCCATCAAGCTGAACATGGTGGTGCTCAGAGAGAACCAGGATGAGGTCGATGAACTGATCGAGTTCGCCAAAGAAGAGGGAGCAATCCTCCAGCTCATAGAGCTGCTGGACCTGGAAGGAATAGGCCTGGGCGGCGACCTGCTGAACATCGAGAAGGACCTGGAGAGGCGGTCGGACAGGATCGTGACCAGACATATGCACCGCAGGAGGAAGTACTTTTTGGACGGCGCCGAGGTGGAGGTGGTGCGGCCCATAGACAACACCGAGTTCTGTGCGAACTGTACCCGGCTCAGGGTGACCTCCGACGGCAAGCTCAAGCCCTGCCTCCTCAGAAACGACAACCTGGTGGAGATAGGGTCCGCCGACTTTGAGGAGACGAAACTGCTGCTCAGAGAGGCGACCGCCCGCAGGAAACCATATTTTTTGAAGAGCTCTCTTCTTAAGAACGACGGATAGCCAGAATCATGGGCGAAAGTGCTCGTACCCCTTCGGCAAAAGGGGCCGCATGATGCCTCCCGACTCTATCCATACGCCCTCCTCTACCGCAACCCCGATCACCGTGAGGTCGCATGCCTCCCTGGCGGCCTCGATCCCGTCTGGCCTCACCGAAAAGAGGAGCTCGAAATCTCCGCCCGCATGAAGAACCAGACCGATCATATCTTCCCCGGTCTTCGCCGCCTCTTCGACTTCGGCCGATACCGGGATCAAATCTTCCCTGACCACAAATCCCAGACCGCTCGCCTCCGCCAGGTCGGATAGAGATAGGGCCAAACCGTCGCTGTTGTCCATCATCGCGGTCACGGCACCGGACCGGGCCAGAGCCCGCCCCTCCACCAGCCTGGGAACCGGTTCCAGCAGTCTCTTTGCCAGCTCGGTCTTTGCCAACCCCTGGTCGAGGACCTGACGGAGTCCTGCACCAGCCGACCCAAGAGACCCGGTGGTGCAGACCAGATCGCCGGGATGGGCCCCTCTCCGACGGAGGATCAGGTCTTTCTCCACCTGGCCCAGGGCAGACCCTGTGAGGGTGAGTTCCCGGTGAGAGTCGAGGTCCCCTCCCAGGATCTCCGTGCCGTATCTTCTGGCGCAGTCCCTCAGTCCCGAGAACAGCTCATCCAAAAAGCCTATCTCGGCGTCCGGTGGGACTCCTACCGCCACGAGAAGCCCCAGGGGTTCCGCGCCCATGGCGGCCAGGTCGCTGAGGTTCACCGCCGCGGTCATCCACCCCATCTGCCAGGGCGTGGCCGCCGGAGGGAAGTCGGTCTCCCGGTGGAGCATGTCGGTGGTCCAGACCAGGTATCTATCGCCCGCGTCCAGCACGGCGCAGTCGTCCTTCTCCGTGATACCCAGGATCTTGGTGATCTTCCGTACGAGCTGCCGTTCGCCCAGATCTGCGCACTTTCGGGTCATCGCTTGATCTGCTTTTATCTTAGTACATAAAGTATAACTTTATGTGCTCAAGCAAATCCGACCGAAGAAGAAACGGAAAGAGGGACTTTTTGGTATGTTTCAATCCTATCTCGATTTGGAGGAGATGCCGTTGGCTGTAGTTGTCGGACGACCTCGAAGGGGCAGCCACCATGGAAGGGATCCTGGCCTGGGTGGTATTCCCCATATTGATCTGATCTTCATTGCCAGCTTAGGGTGCTTGAACTGATTGTATATACTGATGTCCTTGGGATATCCGATAAAAGGATCTATCATACCCTCCTCAAGGTTTGCCACCCATATCTGGAGCTCTGCCTCTTCTATAGCTCGACCTTTCTCTTTGTAGAACTCTATAAAAGGCTCAGGACTTTCCCCATGTTGGGGCACCAGCAGCACCGTGCACTTTTCAATCTTATCTATCTTCTCTATATCTATTGCTCTTATACTTGGATAGATCTGGCAATCTAACTGGTCGGTCTGGTTCGTGAAGAGGGCCCTTCTGGTCGACTCTTCCTCAAGATGGTAGCCGGCATCTGTCATAAAATCGAGCAGCGTGATCTTCAGGTCGAGAATTACAAGCTCTCTGAGTTCCTCCTTTGAGTTCAGAAATTGGTTGTATGCCCGCTCATAATCCGCCTTGGTGTAGCACTCAACATATTGAAATATCCTGTTGTGTAAGGTAGTGAAGCTAGCTACCCCGGCCAGTTCGAAGGGGGGCGCACCGCTCATTATGCTTGTAAAGATGCCCGGTGCGAGCCGTTTTCCAACCACGCTTTCCAGCTCATTCCGCTCAGAAGCATCCAGATCAGCACGCCTGACCAACTCGTATATTCTGTGAAGCAGCTCACACCTCGCTATTATGCGACGGTCTTCGATCAGAGCTTGCAGAGATTCTCCAATCATCTTCATCTTCTCAGGCATATATACCGCCCCGAAATTTGCAGGTTGATCAATATCCTCTCCTGACTGCGGTGAACGGGACGAACATCACAACCCCTAGGAGATCGTCTTTCTTGACGGATCCATCTACACCGGCAACGAATAACGCATAATCTGCCGAACGATTGACCTCGGCCGGCATGGCGATCTCCTCGCCGATGCTTATCACCTGCCCGACACCATGTCGCCCATAAGGGCTGATAGATATGACGGTATTTTTGGGAATGTTCACCTTTCTTATCTTTACCGACTTTGCATCTCCTGACCTGAAATCCATGTCTTCCTCAGCAATCAGATAATCGACCCGGTAGGTATCTCCGAGGACGTAGTCGAAGGGCGCCATCCGCCGCTTATCGATCTCCTGGACTATCTTCCTTATCCTGTGGGTGACGTGGACAGACATCTCCTCACCTCGGTGGCGGTCATATATTCACGAGTTGTGCTTTTTTCCATCTAACTATCCCTCCAACTTGCAACATTCCAATCGTTGCACATTTCATTTTTCATTTCTCCGTTCATCTCGTCCATTACTCATTATATCAAAAGACAATCAAAATATAGATCGTCCCCAGAAAAACACTGACGAACATGACCGGAGCACCAACCTTCAGGAACTCGTTAAATGATATCGGGTGTCCTGCCCTCTCCGCCAGTCCAGCCGTAACGACGTTTGCTGATGCACCTATCAATGTCCCGTTGCCGCCATAGCAGGCACCTATGGCCAGTGCCCACCACAGCACCATGCTCTCTGCGCCCGGTAGGACCTGTGAGAGATACCCGACTATTGGAAGCATCGTTGCGGTGAACGGGATATTGTCAACGATCGCAGATGCTATAGCAGCTACCCACATGACAAGTACGATCGCAACTGTCAGACTACCTCCTGAGAGATCTTTGACCAGATCGGCTATCACCCCTATCACCCCGGTCTCGACCGTAGCGCCGACGATGATGAACAGCCCCACGAAGAAGACCAGAGTGGGCCATTCCACCTCATTTAATAGTATTTCTGATATATTTGCACGACTTATCAGGAGTAAGATGGATGCACCGGTCAGAGCAGCTATGCTCACCTCCATATGCAGTACACCGTGAGTCAGAAACAGAAGTATGACGAAGGATAGGACACCAAGACTGTGCTTCAATAGCTTGAAGTCCGTTATCTTGTACTCCTCTCTCAACTTCTTCAGTAAAGCATCAACATCCTCGACCACAACTTCCCCATACTTCTTTCTGTACATGAAGTACATCATACCTATAAAAGGTATCAGGGTTATCAGTATAAATGGCGTCAGAGCGATTACAAAGTCGTTGAAGGTCAGGCCGGCATACGAACCGATCATTATGTTTGGTGGATCTCCGATGAGGGTTGCTGTTCCGCCGATGTTTGAGGCCAGCACCATTGGAACCAGAAAGTTCAGGGGTGACGTCCTCAGGACCAGGGCGATCTCTATAATTACCGGTGTTAACAGTACCATACTTGTCACATTGTCCAGGAATGCCGAGGTGAGAGCGGTCACAAGCATCAATATAACAGCGAGCTGCCATACACGACCCTTTGCCGCCTGATATGATTTATAGGCCATCCACTGGAAGACACCTGTTGCCTTCATTATGCCCACTATGATCATCATGCCCATCAGCAGACCGATCACGTTGAAGTCTATATGATGCAGAGCCTTCTCAAAGGAGATTACGAAGAACTCAGAATCGAATGTTCCCATGGTATAGGTAACGAACAGTAGTATGGCAGCGCCAAAAAGTGCGGCAATGGTCCTGTGAACGATCTCAAATGCAATTAAGACATAAATCATAGCCAATACTGCAGCAGCGATGTAAAACGCAGGACCGATCGCTCTGCCAAGGATAACATCCTTGAAAGTAATATATTCATTATCTTTCTTAGCAAACTCTTCTATATCTATCCTTTCTGTCCTGTAAGTGGGTTTTGAAACCTCTAAGGATATCTTCGAGGTCTCTATCATCCCCTTTTCCAGCTCTATCTCTGCACAATAGGTTCCTTCCTCTGGCGCAGACTTCGTCATGTATTCTTCGTCATCGACCTTGTAGGCCTCTCCGTCGACAAGGACCTTGAGCTCTGCCTCATCAACGCCCTCATCATGCAGATCTATGATGTGTCCTGTTATTATTATACTATCCTTATCTGTTTCATCTGCAGACACCGCAGAGGCGAGGGCCAGCAGGAGAGAGAGAATGAAAATGCCCTTCATAGCTGTCTTCATTTTTCAGACCACCACCCAGAAACCATCATATATACCGGATAATGACCGGCATATGCCATTCTCTCAAAGGATTTTATCATTCGCATCTTATCCACCCGATCCTTTTTCCTACCCCAGCGTATTTTTTTTGTGTTCAAACTTTTTACAACTGCATATAATATGTAATGGTATTAATATGTAACGGTATTTTCTTTTAGTTCATGATAGCATCGATCGACTTCGTACTCCTTCCGGTGGACATCTCGCTTGAGCATCTCATACTCGCTCCGCTTCACGAGCGGATCTTTAATCTGCTTCGCATCATCCAGATACTCTATGAAGAGATTAAAGAGCCGAATCACAATCTGGATCATCTCGTCCAGCCTCGTTACAAAGGTGTTGTGCTCGATTACCGTCTTGTCCAGTTCGAATATTATCTTCTTTCCGTCCTCTGTTACCTTTGCATGGGTCTCTTTTTCGAAGGAATCCAGCTCCTCCAAGAGCGATATGTCCAGCCTATCATTACCACCATTTTTCTGCAATATAATCCTTCCAACACCGTTGACCAGGACAGATACCATAAATTCTATCAATGCTCGCCAGCAAAACTTGTAATCGGCGATCAATAAACTTGTGCTGTTCTTTCCAAAAAAATCGCATACATCGATGACTACTTCACTGGCCTGCCAGTCCTCATGGGAGGAGGGTGTGTGAAGAGTTTCTTCCGGCAATATATAAAGCAGATCGCGACTTGCATTGGTATAGACGATTACGTTTTTTCCTTCAGCTTTATACCTATCTCCGTCATCACCATCGACTTTAGTACTTTGTATCAGGTTGTGCTTCTCCACAAACTCTGGTAACAGCGTTATGATCCCATTTTTCTTCGGTTCTCCTTTTCTTCCTACCGGTTGAACCTTCCTGATCACGTGATACCAGTCTGCAGTCCCGATCTTAACAGACGCCATATCGATCCCTCTTTACGATATACATACCTGGTAATCGCATATATATGTTTTGAGCCTGCACAACCCTGCAATATTTCATTTTAGAGAATTGATCCTGTTACCCAGGTAAAAAAATGGCGAATCCGCGAAACGTGTGTAGTACCCATGTTCATCTCAAAGATACTGGTAACAAAGTTCTAATAGGTACCACTTACACTACAAGGAGAAAACGCAGGACATATGCCTAATTCTCTGGGAGGTCGGTTAAAACCCTAAAAAACAGTCAAAACTTTTCATGAATGGACATACCACCCTGGGAACCCTCCACCCCTGGGTGACATGCTCCATATGGACCTGATTTTCATCACCAGCTTAGGATAGCTCTACCTGATCTTACCACGCCTCTTATTGAAGTTTCTGATTTTCATAAAACCTCTGTGAATGTCTAGCGGAAAAACTAGACTTCTATGAGTCGTATCCTGAAGCAGGTCATGCTTGTTTTTCTCCGCTTTGTTTTTTTCCATCTGCCTCACCCCCAAGTAGATAGCTCGATCCTCAACCATCCAGAACGAACGACTGGTTTTCATAACCTTAACTTCAGTTTTCGGGACGAACTACATCACTCATATCAGTTCATCTTTCTTCTCTACCACATTTTGTCAGCTTTATTACCGTTACCTCCCTAACCAATATTTTTCATTCGATTTTTATACAACTGTGCATAATATGCACTGGTAATCTCTTTCAGTTACCATTTGTACCGCTATTAGTTCTTGGTCAGCAATTCCCGCTCACTCATTC
>DAOG01000093.1:1165-20566 GCA_002501765.1 Methanosaeta sp. UBA204 | reverse complement strand
ACTCAACTGCGTAAGTCCTAATCTATTTGAAAAGAAACTGGTGCATCTTGCCAACAAAACAAAAATCGAAGTTGATAACCTGCTTTTGGACGCACTCAAAGCCCCTGTAGGATATTTCATCCTTATGTGTGGGGGATATATCGCCGTTGGTTCGCTCTCTCTCCCCGCAAAGGTAGAAACTATTGATATTGGACGAATCATCGGTTCGATCTTCTTTCTAGCATTCGCTTTCGTGATGCTTTTCCTTCTGCTCAATCTCATCGATGTCCTTGGCTATTATATACATAGGATGACGAAGAGGACAGAAACCAAACTTGATGAGCAGTTGGCGCCGCTTCTCATAAAAAGTCTCAAGATCGTCGTGGTGGCGATTACGGTTCTGTCTGTGATGCAGAGTCTTGGGTGGAACATCACATCGCTGGTGGCAGGTCTTGGCATAGGAGGTCTTGCGCTTGCGCTGGCAGCACAGGAGACGGTGAGTAACGTCTTCGGATCAATCACAGTATTTTCTGATCAGTCATTCCACATCGGCGACTGGGTCCGGGTTGGAGATGTGGAAGGAAACGTGGAGGATGTGGGGTTAAGATCCACCAGGATACGCAGGTTCGATCAGGCACTGGTGACCTTGCCAAATAGCAATTTCATCAAATCTGGCGTCATAAATTTTACCAGAATGAATAAACGAAGAATAAGATTCTATCTTGGCGTCACGTATGGGACAAGCAGGGAACAGATGGTGAAGGTGGTAGAAGGTATCAAGAAGATCATCGAGGAAGACCCTCATTTTGATCATACCTTCTATATGGTTCATTTTACCGACTTTGGAGCGTCTTCTTTGGATATTTTCATTTACTGTTTCACCAAGACGACTGCATGGGATGAGTTTCTAACTGTACGGGAGCAGTTTAATCTCAAGATCATGCAACTGCTGGAAGAACTTGGTGTGGAGGTCGCATTCCCATCGCAAACGATCTATCTTGAGAAGGTTGAGTGATCATTTACCTACGATCGGCTTCCGATCTCTGGATGGTTGTCCAGATATCTGAATGGAGATGAACAACTCAAACAAATCGGAGGCCCCGCGCCTTGCCCCTTCCCACAGTGCTCGCCTTCGGAGGGAACGCCCTCCTTCCCGACCCAGATAAAAAGGACGCGAGAACCGAGGCCTTCGCCCGGGCGCTGATGCAGGTCATGCCCCTCCGGGCCGGGATTATCATCCTTCACGGCAACAGCCCCAGGGGGCTGATCCTCCTCAGGATAGAGGCCACCCGGGACAGGATACCTCCTGAGACGTTGGACGTCTTGGTCGCCGAGACGCAAGGGTACATAGGGTACCTCATCTCCCGGTCCCTGCACAACGCCATGACAGACGATGGCGAGGTCCAGTAAAGACTGGCGCTAGCGCCGGATGGTGCCCTAACCAAGATCCATCTTCGCAATCTTCGCCAGCGACCGCAGGAGCAGCTCGTAGAACTCCACCACCGATGAGATCTTCACCCTCTCGTCGGGCGAGTGGGGATGCTCCACCCGGGGACCTATGGAGACCATCTCCATCTCCGAGAACTTCTTCCCGATTATGCCAGTCTCCAGACCGGCATGTATGGCCTTCAACGCCGGTTGGCGGTCGAAGAGCTCTTCGTAGGCCGACCTGCAGGCCCGGAGCATCTTCGAATCCAGATCGGGCTGCCATCCAGGATAGGCGTCGCCTGTCGAGACCTTTGCACCGGCCAGCCGGGCGACGGCCCTTACTTCGTCTGCCAGCGACCGCAGCTGGCTCTCCGAAGAAGATCTGACCGAGACCAAGAAGAAGATATCATCACCGGTCTCCATGACGGACAGGTTGTCCGAGGTCTCCACCAGGTCCTCTATCTCCGGGCTCCATCTGCCGATGCCGTTGGGCAGGGCCCTCATGAGGTCCAAGACTCTCTTCGAACCCTCTATGGTGATGACCCTATCTGGCGGCGCCGATACGACCGCCACATCCACCCTCAACCCGGGATCGATCTTCTTGTACTCGGCTCTGAGCACAGCCTCGCTCTTCTTTATACAGGACCCGAGCGCCTCTACGTCATCCTCCGAGACGATCACCACCGCCTCGGCCTCCCTGGGTATGGCGTTGTGTTTGGATCCGCCCCCGATGGCAGCCAGCCTTAGAGGCACCTCCTCGTTCGCCTCCCAGAGAACTCTCCCCAGGAGCTTGACGGCGTTGCCCCTCTCCAGGTGGATATCCACACCGGAGTGACCGCCTTTCAGTCCTCCCAGGGACGCCGAGAGGGCAGTACCGGAGGCTCTCTCCCAGCTGACCGGCAGATGGATTAACATGTTCTCCCCGCCCGTACATCCCACGTAGATCGAGTGAGGATCCTCAGAATCCAGGTTTATCATCTGCCGTCCCCGGACCGAACCCTCGCCCAGCCCGTAGGCGCCGGTCATCCCCTCTTCTTCGTCCACGGTGAACAAGAGCTCCAGCGGACCGTGGACCGCGCGGAGGTCCTCGAGAACTGCCAGGGCTGCTGAGACCCCCATGCCGTTATCGGCGCCCAGAGTGGTCCCCCTGGCGTGGAGGTAATCACCATCGCGCACCACCTCGATGGAGTCTTTCTCAAAGTCGTGATCTACATCTTTGTTCTTCTCGCAGACCATGTCCAGGTGGGACTGGAGAACCACCGTCGGCGACCCTTCGTAACCGGCTGTGGCAGGCTTTCTCACCATCACGTTTCCCACGGCGTCGACCTCGTATTCAAGCCCCAGCCGCCGGGCTACGCCGACAACGTATCGGGCTGCCTTCTCTTCGTGTTTGGAGCACCGCGGGATCTTTCTCAGCTCGTCGAAGTGCTTCCAGAGCAGCCCGGGTTCAATTCCGCCGAGTACAGGTTCCATCTTATCACCATCTACATTTTTGTAGTAGATATGTAGTTATAGATAACTGGTGATGCGGGTGGGCGAGCTGAAAACCGACCGATCGGTGACCATAGGTGGGGTGACCCTGATCCCTGTGGCGAGGATCTCCACCTACTCTAAAGTCCATAAAGAGAACGCCATCTTCATCGGCTCCAAGACGCCTGTGGTCTTGGTGGTGCTCGCTCCCGGCAGCACGAAGGTCCTGGAGATGGACGGCGAGGAGGTTCCCCCGGACGAGATCCCCGGACTGAAAGAGGTTATAGCCGAGATGCAAGACAGGATGTCTGCAAGATCTGTAGAGGATGAGAGATGAACGTCTTGCTCGTTGACTAATTATCCCAAAGACAATCCCGATGTTGTCGGGTACTGCCTCGATAACAACTGCGATCCTTGTAATGGGGGATGCTGGCAACTCTATGACCTTCAGAGGACTCGCGATAATAGCCATCATCCTGCCCTTTATCATCTGCTTGATCTTATTCAGCTCGTCTGAGGAGATTCACCGCGTGATCGGTGTAACCGGTAGCATGGTGGTCACCAGGATGATGGGGCTTATCTTAGGCGCGTTATCGGTCCAGTTCATTACTACAGGCCTGTGGCATATCTATCTGGGGCTTCAGCACAGCGGCGTCGGATAATCGGATTCAGGATCCGCGCCAGCCTGTGGATAACACCTCGGTCTGGACCCACATCTGGTCGGCGAGGACCACCGAGGTTACGATCTGCCGCTCGGGGATCTTTCAGCGCCTTCGGTCTTCGATTGTCATAAGTTGACCACCAATTTGTACCCGCGGATAGCCGCCCGGAGAGTCTCCAAGTGCTGAATACCACAGCGAGAATATCCCTGTGTCTCCTGCTCACTACGTTCTAGGAATTCCAGATAAGTTTCCTCTATGCCGTTTTTTATCCACACAGCGTTGGCGTCAACTATAAGCTCCCGGAGATATTTGCAAAGGTCAGCCAGCTGCCTCCTCTCTGGGCTGTCTCCCAGATCGCTGAGCTCGATGGAAATACTAGACAGCTTTCCGGCAAGAGGACTATCCTCGATGCCGCCCATCAGGTATCCCAGGATCTTCGCGCATGCTGCCAGATCGCCTGTGGTGCTCATTTTATTGCCTCGCTGCCCATCTCTGCCAGCTCCTCCTTATGCTCGCCTTTCATCATCCCACGTGTGAACGCCCTCGGCAGCAGCTCCCCGATCGTGGCCACGACAACATCGCCCCTGGTGTTGGCCATGATCACCTTGACGTCCTCCCCGAACTCGATCAGCACCTGCCGGCATATCCCGCAGGGCGCGACCGGCACCGGCGAGTTGCCCACCACGACCAGCGCCTCGAACTCCTTTTCCCCTTCAGACACGGCCCTGGCGATGGCCACCCTCTCCGCGCAGATCCCGGCGCCGCTGGAGGCGTTCTCCACGTTTCCCGCCGAATAGACCTTGCCACCTATGGAGAGCAACGCCGCCCCCACCCTGAACCGGGAATAGGGCGCGTAAGAGTTCTGCATGGCTTTCGTGGCCTCCTCGATGAGATCGTCGTACCCGCCGATGTAAGGATGCGGCCCGCATCGCAGAGAACCGATGTACATGCACTCCTCCGGGGCGATGCTGGGGATCTTCATATTATCCGGATCGTCGTCCTCGATGAGCCTCACCGGCGCGCCCCTGACGACCACCGCGGGGATGCCTTCGTTGCCTTCACCCATCACGACCTGGGCCGCCGAGACCAGGTTGTCGGCCACCGCCTTCTGGGTCACCTCCAACGGTCTCCCGTAGAGGTCCTTCTGGCCCCTGACGTCCTCCACCGGCAGCAGTCCGTCGCAGGCCAGGGCCACACCAACGCATCCCAGGCGGAGAGGATGGGTGCGGCTGTCACCGATGATCACCCCGATCTTCTTGCCAGTAGCATTTTCTAGTTTATTTCTTATGGCCGAAGCAGATCTCTGAGGATCCTGGGGAAATAACACGACGTGACCAGGCGGCGCATTGGAATGATCGATCCCCGCGTTGGGATAGAGAAAACCGTCCCTGAGCGTTAAGACTACCCCCGGGATCCCGCCCATGATGCGATCGGACTCCTGGATTATCAGCTCCATCTCTCGAGGGTCTTTGTCGTATTTCTGGGCCAGCCCCATGGCCAGTTTTCCAGGAACCACGTCTGCCAGCCTTATCACCCTTCGTTCCCAGGTAGCCACCACAGACTCCGCTACCACCAGAACATCTCCATTCTCCAGGGCCAAACCAGCATCTTTCATGCACCTCTGGAGTTCTGCCACCAGATCATCGCCCGGCCTGACCAGTTCCGTCTTTATCGGGATTAACGAGAGTGTGGGTTGTGCACCTGCTGTCATCTTAAACTCCTTTTATGTACATCTCCGTCGGTGGCGGTCCAAATAGCAACCGGGTAGTCCTACTCAATTCCTGATATTCACACGTTCTATCCTATTAAAATGATTTATATTTCCCGTGAAGAGAGTAGCACCGTTCACAACCACAATACCTGCGATAAGAGCATCTCTGAAGTCTATTATCTGCCCTTTAGATTCCAGATCGCCAAGAATTTCTCCGGCAACTTCTGACGCTTCTTCACCCATTTGTAGAATCACAAGTCTTTTCAGAAGATCTTTTACCGCAGATAAGTTCGTATACCTCTTTTTTGTCTTGTATGCCCCATAATATAGTTCGAAGCTGTTTATCGCCGTGGTCATTAAAACGGCATCCTCTTGCTCCAGTTCTTTTATCTTTTCTGCTTTTTTTCCCCTCAATAGATCGATTAAGATGTCGGTATCTATACAGATGGGTTCCATCGTTTCCATCCCGTTTTGAGTGATTCATTGATCTTTTCCATCTCATCATCCCCCACATCCCATGTTCCGGCCAGATCGCTAATTTTATTGGATTTAAACCGTTTCAACAAGATCCTTATCGCCTCATCAAAGGAGACCGAATGTTTCAGCTCGATCTGGAGTGTTCCGGCCACTTCAACAAGTTCTTTATACACATCACCGCTAACGCGTATTGATTTTGTAGACATATACCACTTTGTGTATATTGTAGTATAAATAGCAATTGATCCCGAGAAGTCCCAAATATCCTCAGCAGTAACGTTTGGGATCCTCGATCTGCTCCATCGCCATCCCTATGGCTTCTCCCACCGCCGGCAGGTTAAAAGGCTGACCTTTCAGATTTTTGATCAGACCCTTAATCTGGGCCGCTGTCCCCAGGACCAAGACCTCCATCCGGCCCGGATCGCAGCGCAGCGCGCCCATGGGTATTGCGGCATCGCCACCCCTGGCCAGCATCTCCTGCTTGATTATCACCGCCTCCATGGACCCGACCCCCCGGAGATGGACAGCCCTGAAGGCCCCCTTACCGCCCATGGTCCTGGAACCTCCCTCCCCGACCCCGATCCTCTTCATGATCTGTACCAGGTCCCCTGGATGTCCGACCTCTGCACAGACCTCTGCCTCCACATCTCCCCTTCGAACGAGAGGTGGTCTGCCCCTGATCGCCTCTGCCATCCTGATGTGGTCCAGGCTGGCAGAAACGTCGTGGGTCCTCACCACGTGAGATCCGTTGTAGACGGCGATGACGGCGGCGGCCAACGACCCGCTCAACCTGGCCCCGGGATCGGGGCGGTTCAGCCTCTCCCCGATGAAAGACTTCCTGGAGACGGCCGCCATCACCGGCCTGTTGAGCGCTCTCAGCCGCCCCAGCCCGTCCAGGATGGCCAGGTCGTGCTCGGGCCTCTTCTCGGGAACCCACCGCCCCACCCCAGGATCGAGGATTATCCTCTCCTCAGATACACCGACTTTCACCGCCGATCTCATTCTTTCTCCCAGGACCGTGATGATCTCCGTCATCCCCAGAAGGTCCCCGGGACGGTTGCGCGAGGCCATTATGATCAGAGAACCGCCATGCTCGGCAATTACGTTGGCCATCCTGGGGTCGCCCAGCCCCAGTACGTCGTTCACGCAGGACGCACCTAGAGAGAGCACCTCATCGGCTATGCTGGCCCGCTGGGTATCCACGGATATCTCGACATCTGCCGCCCCCAGGATCGACTTCAGTGCGGGAATCAGACGTGTCCGTTCCTCCTTCTCGGAGATGGGAGGCGACCCCGGTGCCGTGGAGACCGCGCCTACATCGATCAGATCGGACCCTTCCTCCACCAGATGCATGACCCGCTCTACCGCGTCTTTGGGACGGACGAAAGACTTGCTGTAAAAAGACTCCTGGCTGAGGTTGATCACACCCATTACCCTCACAGGGTGGTGGTCCCCCACCCTGACGCCGCCCAGCAAACCCTCGATAGTCAAATAGAACGCCTCAGTGAAGAAGATTGACCAGCTTTAAAAACGTTATTCCAGCTACCACAAAGACGCAAATCGTCATCTTATCCAGGCATTCATCTTCCGTCTCATCGGCCACCTGAGCATAACGACTGTCGCCAGCGCTACATGAAGTCCGCCAGCCCCGTCTGCTTCGACTTATCGTTATGAAAGAGGGAGTCGATATCCAGCCTGATCAACTCCAGGCGCTGTTTGGTGTAATCGTCCACCCCGAACTCCTCTGCCACCCTCATCGATACGTCCAGGTACTTCCTCACGCTCCCCTCATGGACGGTGAGGATCAACCTGCCGCCGCACCGGGGACAGACCTCGCTCAGAGGCGGCCTCCGGTACTTGGCCTTGCACTTGACGCACCTCACCTTCTGCCGGGAGAAGGCGCGCAAGTTGCCGATGAGATCCGGCAGGAAGTGGGAGTTGATCACCCTCTCCGCCACGTCCTTCTCGTCTACTGCCCTGATGATCCTGGCCAGATCGAGCTGGGCGTCCATCTTCTCGATCATCGTCCCCAAAGTTTTGTAGGCGCTGTTCCTGGGTCCGGCAGCGATGTCGGCGGTGTCGTGGGTGAAGGAGAAACCCTCGTACTGGGCCTTCGTTCCTAGCCGCTTGGAGACCAGGTCGATCAGCCCTTCCATATCCTTAGGGCTGGCGTTATCCAGGGTGGCCCGATAGAACTCCAGAGGATAGCTGGACGAGAGGTCCAGGTTGTGAGCCTCACCGTCCACCTCCGCAGGATCCAGCCTGGTGGTCATGACCAGGGGGGCATCCATCTTCCCCCCCCGCCTCTTCGGCAGATAGGAGATGGAGAAGTTGAGGAGGGCGTCCATGAGGAGCATCACGCAGTCCTCGTCACCGTCACAGTTCCGCCTCTTGGCCGCGTGGAAGAAGGGATGGCCGTACCCTGCAGAGGCCGTGGTGTACCCGATCAGCCGACAGAGAACCCCGGCCGAGGTGTGAGGCGCGAGACCGACCAGAAGAGTTCCTATCAGATCATTGGGGCTCTCTGCATTATAATATGGCTCCAGATTGTAGAACTTTTCCAGGAGATCGTCCACAAACCCGGCCACCTTGAGCAGGTATCCGCCCCCGTCTTTGGAGAGGATCACGTCCTGGACCCTCAGCTCGCAGACCTGATCGGGACCGGTCAAGGGCTGGCCGTCGGCATCCTTTTCGTAACCCAACGCTATCAACTTTTCGACATCGGTCCCTATCTCACCGGGTCGGAAATGGGTCAGAGGCAGATCTGTCAGGTCATATCTGACGGTCCCGTCCTTGAAGACCCAGATGCCGTGCCTGGCCCGGAGGATCCCCTTCTCCAGGTACTCGGGTGTCTTGTCTCGCGAGGTCATGCCCTGGACGCCTTTAAGCTTCTCCGGCTCGCGCACCCCCAGGTTCTTCAAGGCCTCAGAGTAGAGCTTTCCCACGTCGAGCTCCATGGTCGTCGCGGCGGTGGTGCTCTCTCCGCACCTGGGGCATTTCTCGTCTCCATCTAAATTGCACCGGGAGCAGGACCTCTTGAGGATGGTATGCTCGCCGCATTCGCATCTGAACCTGTGGGTCTCGACACCACAACGAGGACAGACCCTACGTCCGATCTCCGTCTTGATCACACCGGTTCTACCGTTTCCCTTGTGGTACCTGGCCGCGTCCTTGACCGATCGGCCAGTTTCTCCCGCGTCACCGGTAGGAAATAGAACGTGCGGTGGTGGTGTCATCTTCCTCTTGTTCGACTTCTCGGGGCGGCCCATCCTGCTGCCTACCCGGGTGGGCGATCTGGCCATCACCTTGATGTCCGCCACCTTGTTGACCATCTCGAGGGGCGTACCTGTCATCTCATTCCAGCAGAGGCTCATGTTCCCAGGATCGATCCCGAGACTGATGAGTAACGGCAGCGGTTCTTCGATTTTTATCTTGCCGTCTCTGACCTTGTGCAGGACCAGGAGCGTCTCCAGGATATCCTTGACCGATAGAGGTAGAGAGAGGATCCCGTTCTCCAGCTTGCCCTCGGCCGAGACGGTCTCCGCCAACTGCCGGAACTCTTCCGGTTTCAGGTCGTGCCATAGGTAGGTGTAAGCGGGATGGAGGGGTATGCTGTGGTTCCTGGAGATTGTGATGGCCTCTTCGCCGCTCAGCGTCTCCAGGGACCGGGGATCGCCACCGGCTTCCTCCAGCTCTGCGGCCCACCACTCGAAACAGTACGATGCCGGGGCCAGAGGTCTGTTGTTCTCCAAAAAGTCGCCGAAGCTGATCAGGATCTCTCCCACGTCGATTATTCTGGCGATATCTTTCGTGTGCCTGGCCGCTTCCTCCTCGGTATCGATCCTCACCACGTCTCCGTTGGTCAGCCTAACGGTGGGGCCTTCGATGGTGCTCACCGGTGCGGCGGCCACCGCCTTTCCCGGTTGTTCCACCTTGACCTGGGTTCCGGCAGCCAGGAAATCTCCCAGAATGGTCATGGTGGCGGGGTTGAACCCTGCCGCAGCGAGACCGGTATTCCTGGACCGCCCGTACCTCAGCCTGAACCCTCCCGGTCGGGAAGGGTGACTGAAGACCGGCCTGCCCGCGATCAGATCGCGTAAAAACTTCTCGTTCGAGGCACCGCCACCTTTCTTGCTCCCGCTTGCCAGCTCGTCGAGCCAGTCCCAGCCTTCCATACCCAGCTTGGTGACGTGCTTCTTCAGCTTGGGCCTCTTGAGGGCGATCCCTTCTGCGGAGACCAATGCCACACCGCCGCGTATCCGGTTGGTCTCGATCCGCTCCAGGTCGCGGAACCCGGATACCTCTTCTTCCTCGGTGGGCTCGCCCTCTATGCAGATGGGGCAGTTTCTCACTATAGTTCTGATCTCTTCGTCGGTGGGGACGTACTGGAGGCCCGCCACCCGCCCGTAGAGGCCGATCTCTTCCACGTACCTCTCCACCTCGTCGGGCCGGGGCTTGTAGGCTGCGATGCCCACCGCTCTGCGGACGTAGTCGGCCACCAGGACGCTCAGGGCCTGGGCGGTCCCACCGGCGCTCCTGACGGGTCCAGCATAGTAGATCTTGAGGTACTCGGTGCCGTCGTCATTCTTGCCCAGATCGACCTTGGCTATCCCCTCGATGGGGGCGGCCACCACGCCCTCGGTGAGAAGGGCCATCGAGGTCCTGATGGCGCTGTCGATGGCGTCTACCTTGGTGGGGAAGTTTCCCAGACGTCCCTCGACAAAGTCAAGGCCGATGGCCAGGGCGGCCTCCTCTCGGCTCATCCCATCTTTGTCCAGCTGGCGGACCCTCTCGGCGATGCCCTCTATGCCGATCAGCTTCTCCACCCGCTCTGCCAGGTCTATGGCGGTGGGAATCTCTACCGAGGTGCTAGGATCCAAACCCCTGCTGCGGGCCTCGCTGGCGATCTCCATCGCATCGTTCAGGCGGGCGTCTAGCGTCTGGAAGTATTCTTCGGTCTTCAATTCGTCTCGCTCCAGAGGTACAGGTCTGTTATCGGATCGTGGGTCCTGATGAGAGGCTCGCCTTTTAGCTCCTGGATGCAGAGCTCGGCGGCGAAGATCGTCCCGTTGTGAAGATGGCCGCCCCGTAGACCGCCTTCGGGGTCTGCCAGGGCGGCGTGGGGGTGGACGAAGACCCGGCCGTCCCTGATGGATATGTTCCCCTGGCAGCTCACCAGCTCCACCGGCCCCTCGATCTTGATGGTCCTGTACCGGTGGGTATCCTGCTCGTAGTAGCCCAGCTCGGCTTTTTGGAGCGCGCCGATGGCGCTGAAGACCCCGGCCTCGACGCTCAACTTCTCGGCGAGGCTTGTTATCGATTCCACGATCTCGGCGCCGAAATCAAGACGGGCCAGGACGCTTCTTCCTCGCTCGAACTCTCGGACAAGCAATCAGATCACCATGCACCCTAAGAGGTGATCTCTGTTGAAAAAGTAAACGGGCGAGAGACTGCGCGGGAACCGATCTTCAGGTTCCGGGGTCCCTCTTTTCGATCAGTTCAAGTACCTTCAGGACTACCATCAACCGATGCGACTCCTGGGTGCTGACGAGGCCGGCAAGGGCCCGGTGATAGGTTCCATGTTCGTGGCAGGCGTGGTCATCGAGGAGGAGAAGCTCTTCGACCTGGCTGCCATAGGTGTTCGCGACTCCAAGCAGCTCTCTCGGGCCCGGAGGGAGGTTTTGGCCGTCAAGATCGAGCGTATCGCCGACGACATCCACATATTAGAGGTGAAGCCCCGGGTCATCGACGAGCTGCGCCAGGTGATGACCATGAACGATATAATGGTCAGATGCTTCTCTCAGGTGGTACAGAACTTATCTGCCGATCGGGCCATTTTGGACGCGGCCGATGTCAAGGCAGAACGGTTCGCAGACAGGGTGAAGGAGGCCAGCGGCACGGAGATGGAGATTTTGGCACAGCACAAGGCCGACAAGAACCATTCTGTGGTGGCGGCGGCTTCTATCATGGCCAAGGTGAATAGGGACCGGTCGGTTAGAGAGCTGGAAAGATCGATGGACTGCAAGATGGGGAGTGGCTACCCTTCGGATCCTGCTACCGTGAGGTTCTTGGAGACCTGGGCGAAGGAACACGGCGAACTCCCGCCTTTTGTGCGACATAGCTGGAAGACCGCGGAGCGGATAAAAGCTAGGTTTATATAGCCTTCCCGAAGTTCATGGGCCGAGGGATCTGATTTGGATATCGAGGACACACTGCTCATGATTCCTGGGCCGGTCAAGGTGGCGTCCAGGGTGCTGCGGGCCATGTCCAAACCCATGATCAGCCATCGCAGCGCCGACTTCGGAAATATCTACGAAGACTGTATCTTGCTCATAAAAGAGCTCTTTGATACCGAGAACGACGTTGTCGTGCTCAGCGGGAGCGGTACTTGCGGCATGGAGGCTGCGGTGGGAGGCATCATCAGGAAAGACGAAAAGATCGTCACCGTCACCAACGGCAAGTTCGGCGAGAGGTTCACCGAGCTGGGCGACCGTTATGGGACCGCCATACCATTGGCCTTCCCCTGGGGAACCTCTTTCGATCTGGACCGGGTCGAGGCCGCTCTGGAAGAAGGTGCCAAGGCCGTCGCTATGGTCCACAACGAGACTTCTGTGGGCATGATCAACCCTGCAAAAGAGGTGGGCGAGCTGGCCCGAAAGCATGACGCTCTCTTCATCGTCGACGGGATCTCTTCGGTGGGCGGAAACGAGTTCTTGACAGACGGGTGGAACATCGACATCGCCATCACCGGTTCTCAGAAGTGCATAGCAGTCCCGCCGGGGCTGGCGATGGTATCGGTGAGCAAGAAGGCCGAAGAGATGCTGGAGGATGGTAAAGGCGGCTACTACACAGATCTCAAGGCTCACCTGAAGAGCGCCAGGAAGAGCCCCTGCCAGACGCCCTATACCCCGGCGGTATCTCTGTTCTATGCGTTGCAAGAGGCGCTCCACATGGCTGCCGAAGATGGGTTCCCGGAGAGAAGGAAACGGATGGGCAGGCTTGCCGAGGGCGTGAGGCAAGCGGCGGCGGCTCTGGAGATCGAGCTCTTCCCGCAGCCAGGCCAGCGTTCTGCATACTCCAACACGGTGACCGCCATGAAGATGCCTCAGGGGATTTCTGACGATCAGCTTCGCGGCGGTATGAGGAAACGTGGCGTGGTGGTCTCCGGCGGACAGGCCGACCTCAAAGGCAAGATCTTCAGGATAGGGACGATGGGCGTCTGCACCGAATCCGACGTTCTGAGGACGATCCAGACATTGGAGCTGGTTTTGGAGAAGGAAGGCGTGATATCCAGCCTGGGCGCCGGGGTCGAGGCTGCGAGTAAGTCGATCGATGCGTGAGTGGACGCCTCGACCGCACAATTTTTTCAGCAACGTCTCCCGTTAACGTTTTATAGAGTAAGTTGCATCATCCCTGATAAAACGTGTAATAAGTAAGTCGCGGGGTACGAAATGACATCTTCAAGATTGGCGTTATTTATATATATCGTATTGGCGTTCGGCCTGATGACGGCACAGGGTCAGACGACGGCCTCGTTGGCCTTCGAGCAGGCAGGAACCCCGAAGATGCCCTTCAACGTCAACCAGCCGATCGTCTACAACTTTCATCTGACGAGCACGCTGAGCTGCACCATGCATTACACGGTGGAGCTGGAAGTGGGGCCCGATTATACGGATTATACCGTCTCGAAGAAGTATGTTCAGGAGGTCAACCTTCCGGCTCGCGCCTCGAAGGACGTCAAGTTTGATGTCAACTTCAGATCGCCGGAGCTGAGCCGGGGGGAGTTCGGGACGTGGGCCTCTGAGAAGAACGAGACCGGCATATGGGAGAATGCGTGGTACCGTGCCCGGATCACGCCACTGGTAGGAACTTCGGTCACGAAAGAAAACTATGATGGGCAGCCCACCCTCATCAAATTGGTAACCGTTTACAAGAATGCGGCTCTCTCGCCCCGGACGGGCGGCAACGATACCCTTTACGATTATCAGATCGAGGTATACTCCAGTGCCGAAGACGTCGTGACGCTTGAGGTGGCTCCATCCAAAAACGAGAATTGGATCGACTGCGGGTCCAGGAGTTATACGACGCCCGGTGCCTGGCAGACGTTGAGGTGGGAGAACGTCTCTTTGGACTTCGACTTTATCATGGCCTGCTACAGGTTTGTGGGCAGAAAGCAGACCGAGGTATTCGAGGGTCCCTTCTGGCCTGTGAACTATACCCACAGGAACGAGAGCGTGGACCCTATAGACGGTTTCTCCAGTACTCCCTTCACTTATCGTCTGGAGTTCAACGCTACCAAGAACCTTAACATTGGCCTGAACGTCTGGGACATAGACCAGAACGAGTTCAGGCTTGTGGGAAGGGTGGGCTACAAGAACGTCTCAGAATGGGAAGATCTGGAATGGCCCGGCATCATGCCCAGCGAGAAGCTCGGCTCGGAGGGGACCTCGTCTTATTACTTCGGCTTCTACTATCCGGACTCTGAGAGACCCTTTGCCGATACCCGTGAAGAAGAGGGCAAGTTCTATGCAGGGCCGGAGATAATCCTGATAAAGTTCCGGAACGCAACGGTCACCCCGGCAGAGGGGAGTAACATCGTCCGCTACACCTTCGGTGTCGAGGTCGATACATCTCTTCCCGTCTGCGATATCGAGCTTCAGACCTGTGAACCGGGTTGTTCAATCTGGAAGTCCCGGGGGATCTCCACCTATAACGGAGGAGAGAAGATCTTCTGGAAGGGTGTCGCCTTCGAGGGCGAGAACGAAGGATTGGTGAAGTACAGGTTCCTCCGCGTCGCATCACCGCCCAAAGTCTACGAAGGTCCGATCCTGGTCAAGGAGACCATCCGGGGGGACGTCGATCCGGCAGAAGGCGTTTTGCAGGCGTTCCCAAGTACGAATGAGCTGTACAAGTTCACTTACACCCTTCGATTTGAGAATCTGAGCGGGGATGAAGAACGATGGGTAGAGCTTCTCGTCAGGGCACCGGGTTCTGTCTGGAAGAGTGTAGGAGAGCGGAAGCAGTACGATCCTTCGAAGGGCTGCATCTCCTGGGATATCAAGCCATTCTCGGACGCCGAGTTCCTTGGAATCGCCGAGTACAAGTTCCTGGTGAACGGCGTCGAGAGCGAGGTCTTCGAGGGACCGGATATAATGGCCATGTACAGAGGTCTGGACTACGAAGAGGTCGGTCCTAATAGATACAACTACATAACCTGGGTGAACGGGACCGTTAATCTAACGGCAGACCTGCTCACTTCTACCGATAAGGAGACCTGGAAAAACCTCGGAGATGAGAAGAGCTACGCCGCCGGCGCCGGATGGAAGAAGCAGGTCTGGTCGAGCAAGCCCGGATACAAGTTTTATGAAGTGGATATAAAACTCGGGAAGAAAGAAAACAGGAACAAGGACGGCACATGACCAAGAAGCTAATAGTTATTTTGATTATATTTATGTGTCTCCTGTGGTGTGTGGAGGGAAAAGAAGGACCCGGGGGGCCGGGCGGCAGTAGTGGAGGCGGCAGTAGTGGAGGCGGCGGTTCTCATAAGAAGCTTATCAAGCTAGATCTGAAAGATTTGATCAAAAATGCAGAGACCTGGAAGAAGGACGACCCCGAGGAGTTCGAATATCTGAAGACGCTCCTATCCAAGCCCTTCGTTACCACAGATGAGTACCTAGTGCCGGGCGCTCTGATATATTGTCCATCTAGCGGCGCCACCGTCAGTCGGAACGACGAACTCGATATAAGTTCATATGTATGGAACCGCAACCCCATAGAGATCAGACGGGTACTTTATCTCACCCTGGAGATGAGAGAAGAAGGTTCGGAAGAGTTCAGACCCATCACCGATGTCCAGAAGATACAGACGAACGAGTACGACAAGAAGTACAACTTCACGGAGAGGAAGTGGCCGGAGATCGAGTATGTGAGAGACCTGGACGCTACCGGAAATGTGACCCTGCGGATAAGGGTCCAGGACGGACAGTACGACTACCACTCCACCAATATGCCACGGGACCGCCCGGATGAAGACCTGTTCCAAGAGATAAGTCTGACCATAATCAATAACCCGCCGCAGATCACCGATATGAGCGCGAACAAGGGTCCGGTACACTGGAAGGATCCTCTGGAGTATGCGGTCCTGGTCGAAGATGCGGATGGCGATTTTGTGGCGGTAACCCTTCACATCCTGGACGAGGACGGAAACAAGTTTCCAGAGCCCATCAACCGCACGCAGCGGGTCATGCCCGAAGCCAACGGGACCAGAGTAACCTTTACCAACGCCGAGTATAACTTCTTCGACAAGGACGATGCCGGAAAGAACTTCACCTACAGCTACTCGTACAGCGACGGCATGGACAGAAGAGAGACGAAGACTATGCAGGGTCCTCATTTCAGGCCCAACCCGGAGATACGGGTTGAGAAACCCGCAATGGAGCCCGTGGGAGGAGCAAACTATTACTGGTGGCAGGGTTACGACTTCAGCCTCCAGGTGCAGAACCCGAAGATGGACAACCTGACCGTATCTCTCTATACCGATACCCCGGGTCATCCTGATACGAGATATCCCAAGGATGCTGTCATCGGAAGATCCGATGAGTTTGTGAAGGTCAAATTCCTGAACGTTCATCCATTTGACGTACTGGACAGCGGTGAGCACTTCAGTTACCGCTTCAAATATTCGGCACCGGATCAGGACGGAAAATATTTCACAGAAAATATCCCGGGCGATAGGATCAGCCCCAAGATCGTCAGGTACTCGATATATTCGTCGGTGATGGTGACCAACATCTTGCTGGTCCTCCTGATAGCCCTCCTGGGCGGGATCGTCATGGAGAGGTGGTTCTACAGATGACCTATTACCTGATCGGGCTGGTCCTGTTCGTCGTGTTGCTCGCAGGAGGCGCCCTCCTCCACAGGCTGAACCTGGTGAGGACGTATAACAGGCTCTTGTCCGTATCGGGCGGGGTCTCGAAGGAGAAGGTAGAAGAGGCCTTGTTTACCCCTCAAGGTTCCAACTTCAACGCTGCGGCCATAAGCGCATGGATGCTCCTCTTCGTGGCCCTGGCCTACTTTTACTTCCTGACCCCGAGGGTATTTCCCGATCTCAACTACTTCTTGGTTGCAGATCTGGCGTCGGGTCGTCTCGGGTTATTCATATTCGGTCTTATGGTCATGCTGGTGGTAGGACCAGTAGGCGCCGCCTCTATCAGGCTGATGAAGTTTTACGGTTTTTATGAAATGTCCAGGGAGATGAAAGCGGCCATCATGCTTACCGTGCCGGTGCTGATGATCTCGATATCCCTCTCGGTGTATCTGGGTACATTGTATCCGGCGGGTGATGCCACCGACTTGAAGGCAGCGGCTCTGGCAACCCTTCTCCTCTCCCAGATCATATTGCTCTCGCCGGTTTACATCGATACATGGGAGGCGGTTAGGTGAGGTTGTGCATAGTGGGCATCGGTGGATGCGGTGGGAAGATGGCAGAACAGTTCCTGCGCAACCAGGATGTATCCATATTGGGCCGGTCGTTGGGAGAGGACCTTACCTTCGGCGAGGTCAAGGGCATCTGGCTGGAGGCGGCCAGGATGGACGCCCAGAAGCAGAGATTCTTCGGGCCCCCGGACGATGGCTGTTACCCGGGATACTATATAACGCATGAGATTATAAAAGATAGCAGCGATCTATCCAAGCTTGTTGCGGAAAGATACGGATACGACCTGAAATCGCCGGGTTTTTTCAGATCAGCCGACTACCTGAAGGCCATATTTGAGATATTCGATATCGACGAAGACCTCCAGAAAGTGGCGATCAGGGAATACGATGACAAAAGCCCCATACTGTCGAATATATGGAGAAGGATACGGCCCTATACGATCTTATCGGAGAAGGGCGGAGAGGATGGCGGACCGGGGGCGGATGAAGCCGATACGAAGCTCTGCGATAGTATCCTCTTCACCATATCTCTCGGAGGGGGCACGGGAACCGGTTTCATCAACCCGGTCACCCGGTACATACGAGGGGAGAGGCCCAGGTTTCCCGTCTTCGCTCTGGGCGTACTTACTGAGAAGGGCCGCGACCAGCACCAGATAGAGGAGTCCCAGAGAGATCTAGGCGCCGTAATATCGATGTACGATCTCCTCACCAAGAGGACCGGGGAGGGCATAGACGGCCTGATCCTGGTCGATAACCAGAGGATGATCGAGAGGCTGTTCAAGAAGAATGAAAAAAAAGACTACGGGAAGATCGATCGGGCGATCTACGGCGCGATGAAGCCCCTCGTGGAGTCCCGTCTTTACCCTGGCATGGAGTGCGACTGCCTCGCCGTGCGGGGCGGGTTCATAAAAGGACTGTACCGGCCGCCCATCCTGGTTCCCTGTTACAGCTCACAGAAGGCGGCCAGAGATCCAGAGAATAGGCTCGTGGAGACCGCCCTCGACGGTGGCAGGCTTTTCGGGTGTGATCCTCGGGATGCCGAGGGTGCGTACGTCTTCACCAGGGGTTTTCTCAAACCGGATAAGATAACCGATGCCGTATCGGCGAAGCTGCCCAAAGGGAGCAGGGTGGTGACCTGGAGCAAGCTGGGAGATAAAAGAAGGAACGAGGTCTTGATACTCCTGCGGAACCCTTACGGCGTTGCTGGTGCTTATAAAAAAGAAGGAACGCTGGAATATCGCATCCACGATATAATCGAGATGGCCAAGGTGCATCTCGAGAACCATAAGAGCGATGTCATCCAGTCGTCTATAGATTATACGAAAAGCGTGCTGAAGACATACTTCTATGGGGAGGACGGGCTGGCAAAGAAGCTCGAAGAGGCGAAGGTGCGGCTTAAGAGGGGCGATAAGCCCTTCTTCCAAGACGAGCTGGAGATATTCAGGGAAGAGGGGCCCTTTTCTGGAAAGGTTAAGGCTGGCGTGACCGGGGAGGATCTTCAGGGTGTTCTCCAGGAAGAGATGGTACGCAAGATAGTGAGAGACGAGCTGAAGAATATCCGATCAAAAGAAGGGTCGTGATAGGCGCAGGTCCGCGCCGCGTCGTCTCGTTATGCAAGAAACCTTCTGTCTTGGACTCGACGGTGACGGACTTCGGGAGTATGAATATTGGTCAAGAAGCTGATCGTCTTCTTGTTTGTGGTGCTGGTGGTGGGCGCGGGTATAGTGTATCTGATCCCGGGAGGAGATGATGCCGGAACCGTTCTATCGAGTCTGTCGGGGGCACCTTGCCCCTATTATCTGGAGCTCAAGCCGGGTGATGTGCAGAACCCCGACGATGTGATTCGCTACTGCAGCAGCATAAAGAGCTACGCCTCGGATCTGGACGTCTTCGAAAAGGCGGCCTTCTACGAGTGGTACTTCGAGAACCACGGCTTCAACGTCACCTTCGCCTACGCCGATGACTTTGGCGCCGATGGAAGTCACATCTGGCTCTTGATGCGGACACCCAAGGGGGAGGTGATCGAGGTGGATCCTTCCTATCGTGCGGTGGGCAGCGCCTGCATGGTGCCTCTGGATCCCAAATATACCCGCCGTGACGAAGAGTTCGAGGACGTCTATCAGGCTGCCGGGCGCCTGGGCGCGAGGAGGATGGACTGGTGGCAGAACGAGAATGCGCGCCGGGTGCTGGAGGAGAACGTGCTGGTGGCGCAGAAGGAAGGGGCTATGCGGGGGGGGG
>DAOG01000093.1:0-1084 GCA_002501765.1 Methanosaeta sp. UBA204 | reverse complement strand
GTACGAGGCGACATCACCACCCAGTGCGTAGATGCCATCGTCAACGCCGCCAACAACAGCCTCCTGGGCGGGGGTGGCGTAGACGGCGTCATCCACCGCGCCGCCGGGCCAGGCCTCCTGGAGGAGTGCCGCGCCCTGGTCGGGTGTCCCACAGGAGAGGCCAGAATCACGAGAGGGTACGACCTCCCCGCCAGCTGGGTAATCCACACGGTTGGGCCGGTATGGCGCGGAGGAACCTGCGGCGAGGACGAGATGCTGGCTCGAGCCTACCGGAGCTGTCTGGAGCTGGCGGCGCGGTGTTCCATACGAACGATAGCTTTTCCCGCCATCAGCGCCGGAGCGTACGGGTTCCCGATAGATCTGGCGGCGGGGATCGCCGTTCGTGAGATCCGGCGCTTCCTGGAGGAGAACGACTCCATCGAGCGGGTGGTGCTGGTATGCTTCGGAGAGAAGGCCTACCGGTGCTACCGGGCGGCGCTGGGCTCGGCGCTCCGGGTCTGACTTCACTTCGGTCTGTTCTTTGGTGTGTTAGGGGTCCAGGCAAGCCTGCGCCCGCCTGCGGCGGGATGTGTGGGTAGCGCGTAACTGCGCCGCTAGCTTGGGTTGCAGGAGGAACTGGTTTTGGGCGGCGTTTGTTGCGTGGACGGCGACATCCATCGCGCCGCCGGGCCAGGCCTCTCGGAGGAGTGCCGCGCCCTGGGCGGGAGTCCCACAGGCGATGCCAGGATCACGAGAGGCTACGACCTCCCAGCCAGCTAGGTTATCCACACCGTGGGCCCAATATGGCGCGGAGGGACCTGTGGCGAGGACGAGATGCTGGCCTGGGCCTACCGATCGCCGGAGCGGCGCGGTGTTCCATACGAACGAGTAACTACTCAGGTACCTAAACCACTATCGGGGGACTTCACTATGCAGGAACTACCCGGGACATAGGGCATACTGTAACCAAACACGGAATATAACCACAGAGTACGCAGAGGGGCGCGGAGGGGAAATAAATGGTTAAATGCTCTGTGTTCCTCTGCGCCCTCAGCGGTTATTTTTCTTGTTGTATATAATGTACAACTTTATATGCTCACGTAAA
>DAOG01000023.1 GCA_002501765.1 Methanosaeta sp. UBA204 | reverse complement strand
TAATCACCGAAAGTCATGTACTATGAGGCCCGACAAACTACTACCAAGGATGCACCTATATTCATAGGGGTATGGGCAGGTCGAGGTCTCCAGAACCGCTCATAATACCCTCCCCGCTCATCCTGGCCCGCCCCACGCCGAAGGCCTTCTCGCCCCGGACCATGACATCATTGCCGGGTCCGATCTCTTCGTCGGCGTTTACGACCTTTGGGCTCAGCACGTCACATTCGGGCAGAAACTTGCCGATCTCCACCAGAGGGACGCCCCCCGTCCCCGGGTTCCAGCCGCCCTTTTTATTTTTTGTCGATGACCTTTATCAGATGGTAACCGAACTCGGTCTTCACCGGTCCTATAACCTTCCCCTTCTGTCCCTCGAAGGCGGCCTTCTCGAACTCGGGTACCATCTGGCCCTTCCCGAACCATCCCAGGTCTCCTTTGCTCTTGCTTGATGGACAGATGGAATATCTTCTTGCCATCACCGCGAAGCTCTGGCCCGAGTTGATCATGTCCAGAACCTTCTTTGCCATCTTTTCGTTCTTGACCAGAATATGTGCCGCATGGACTTCCTTCGTCATGATGGCGCAGAAGGGACGAACGCATAAAAAGATTTAGGCGCGGGCGAGCAGATGGCGAAGGGATCGCGGAGGAGGGGCGTCTTATGGCCGGTAGGGCGCAGGTCCAAAGAGGGATCGGAGGAAGGTCGCCGCCGAATTCCAGAGCTCGCCGTCCGACGAATCGTGGCTGAGTTTGACGTCATCACAAGTTTTAAATAACTAATGTTACGTAGGGTCACAGGTGGTTATTAAATTGAAACGAATTGCAATATGTCTAGTTTTCCTTGCGCTCTGCTTCTCGGCAGCAGAGGCCCATGACACCTGGCTCATGCCGCCCATCGGCTGGATGAGCGAGGGCGACACATCCATCGTGCCCCTCACCGAAGGTCACCATGCGGTGCCCGAGGGCGCGCCGCCCGGAGAGATCACCATCGAGGTAGTGAGCCCCAGCGGCGCGGTGGCTGCCTCAGGGACCATAATAGACGAAGTGTTGGACGAAGATACGAAGAAGAACGGCCCTTACTACTACATCGAGTTCGATGTAGATGAGACCGGGTTGTACGTCGCAAAATCCGAGCACCACGAAGGCGCGCTGACCTTCGTCCATACCAGCTTCGGCACCGAGCCCGAAGAGATGGAGGCCTATGCCGATATAGACTGGGACTCGATCGACAAGTCCGGGTGGGAAAGTGACTGGTACATCACAGACGCCTATGTCGATGTGGTGAAGTTCGCAAAGACCTTCCTGGTGGTGGAGAACTCCGACTTCGAGTCGGCTTCCCAGCCCCTGGGCCAGAAGATGGAGATCATCCCCCTGGACAACATAACGACCGTCGGTACCGGTGATTTCCGGTTCCAGGTGCTCTTCGACGGAGAGCCGCGTCCCGGGATAGACGTGACCGCCATGAAGGCCTACTGTGATCAAGAGATCACGGGCATGACGGATGACGAGGGCAAGGTCACCTTGAACCTGCCGGAGAAGGGCGACTGGCTGATCAAGGCCGGGCCCTACAAGGACGGCTCCAGCAAGGCCCTGCCAGATCATGGACCGGACTCCAGCGAGAAGAGCTTCGTGGGAACCTGCTACAACCACGTTCTCACCCTGAGATCCGATCACGAGCAGCCAGAGGCGAGCTGAGTACTAGTACTGTAATATCGCTGGGAGCCTTGGCCAAGGCTCTTTCATTTTTTTTCTCGTCTCGGTGTTTTTAGCAAGATTTATATGCTTGGTAATACGTTAGGTTACGATAGGTGCTTAAATTGAAACAAATTATGTTGTATCTTACCATATCAGTTCTATGCTGCACCTTGGCAGCGGATGCGCATGAAACCTACGTCCGGCCCATCTCTGGCTGGGCAAACTTGGGAGACGCGGCATTTCTTCCCCTGGGGAGCGGTCATTCCACGGCATCGACGGAGCTGCCCGAGGGGATCGTGAACGTAATGGTGATCGGGCCCTCAGGAGATCTGATCCTCGACGATCAGGGGGCGATAGACGGATTTTGGAACGTCTACAGCTTCGGGGTCGAGGAAACCGGGTTGTACGTAGTAGACATCTACCACACCGAGGGAGCTTGGACTCACTTCATTACCAATCCACCGACAGAGGGCTTCTGGGAGCACAGGTACGTCGAGGAGATAGATTTCAACTCCCTGAACACCACGGGTTGGGCCGTCGACTGGTACGTGGAGAGATCATATCTCAAGAACTGCTTCGCCAAGGCCTTCATAGTCGCTCCAGACGCCGACTTCTCTATTGCCTCACAGCCTATAGGCCAGGACTTGGAGATAGTGCCTCTGGACAACATAACCACCGTTGGCGATGGTGACTTCCAGTTCCAGGTATTCTACATGAATGAGCCCTTCTCCGGCATAGATGTGTGGGCCGTAAGGGTGGGTAATGACTCTAATGTCGAGGGCGTCACCGACGAGGACGGCAAGGTCACTCTGAACCTGACCGACTCCTCGGAGCTGAGCGAGTGGGTGGTAAGGACCGACACCAAGATGGATCCCCGCATCGTAGAGGCAGCAGATCTGCCCCGGGGAGAGGCCTCGACCGAGAAGAGCTATGTGGGGCCTGTCTACCGTTCAACCTTGACCTTGAGATCTGACTACATCATGGAAGACTGAAAACAATTTGAAGATGGAGGGCTCCAAGCCCTCTTTTCCTTGTAGGACTTACGCAGTTGAGTCTGT